>JAJXPD010000040.1:8960-15345 GCA_021641325.1 Opitutales bacterium | reverse complement strand
TTTCCTGTTGAAACGCGGGCGTTTGCGCAACCACTTTTCGGCGGGTTTGCAAGAAAATTCCGCCCGTTTGTGCAATTTTTAATAGTTAAAAATTTGTTGAGTTTTCGTTTGGGTCGCTTAGCATGGGTGTCGATTTTTTTCATTATGGATAAGTGTATTCAGCAAGGATTCGACGCAAAAGGCGAGCAGGGCTTTGTCTACACAAAGCTCGACGCGGTCATAAACTGGGTCAGGGCGAACTCGATTTGGCCGCAGCCGATGGGGCTTGCGTGTTGCGCAATCGAACTCATGGCGGTCGGCGGCTCGCGCTTCGACATCGCAAGATTCGGCATGGAAGTCATGCGCTTCTCCCCGCGCCAGAGCGACTGCATGATTGTCGCGGGAACGGTAACCTACAAAATGGCGGGCTCAATCAAGCGCGTGTACGACCAAATGGCGGCTCCCAAGTGGGTCGTGGCGATGGGCGCGTGCGCGTGCTCGGGCGGCATGTTCCGCACTTATTCGACATTGCAGGGCGTCGATAAAATCATTCCAGTGGACGTCTACGTAGGCGGCTGCCCGACCCGTCCCGAAGCACTGCTCGACGCGCTCGTTTCGCTTCAAAACAAAATCCGCGGCGACCATTCCGCAAGGGAACTTTTCGCAAAACAATAGGGTTCGATATGGAAAAAGAAAAAATACTTTCCGAACTGCCGTTTCTGGCGGAGCGCAAAAGCGCGGACGGAATGCCCTCGTTCGACTGCCGCCCCGAAGACCTCGTAAAAGCCGCGCAGGTTCTGCGCGACAAATTCGAATTCCAGAGCCTCAACGACATTTCCGCGGTCGATTTCGGCGCGAACCTCGCAAGCCGCCGCTTCGGCGCGGTCTACCATTTCTTCTCGCACACGCAAAAATGCTATCTGCGCTTGGCCGTCGTCTGCGAAAGCGCGGAAGAGCCGAAACTGCCGTCGCTCTGCCCCGTGTTCAAGGGGGCGGACTGGCTCGAACGCGAGGCGTTCGACATGATGGGAATCGTTTTCGAGGGGCACCCGCGCCTTGCGAGAATCCTCATGTGGGACTCGTACCCGTGGCACCCGCTCCGCAAAGACTTTCCCCTCGAAGGCAGGGAAGCCCCGCTTCCGCCGACTTTCGAGGGCAACGAAAACGCGACGAAAGTCGTGCCCGCGCCCGAAGAGGGCGGGCCTTTCCATTCGCCGTCGGGCGGCGTGAAGTTCGTCGCCCAAAAAGAGCCGCGTAGCCGCAGAACGCAGCGCGACTCTTCCGACAACATTTAAGCCCTTTCAAGAGATGGAAAAAGAATTCACATATCCCGAACCCGCGTCGCTTGCGGAGGACAGACTCGGCGAAAAAATGATTGTAAACATCGGGCCGTCGCACCCCGCAACCCACGGCGTGCTGCGCATGAAGCTCGAACTTGACGGCGACCTCATCACGCGAGCCGACCCGATTGTCGGACAGCTCCACAGGGGGCAGGAGAAAGTCGCCGAAAACCTCACCTACAACCAGTTCATTCCCTTTACCGACAGGCTCGACTACCTTGCGCCGATGTGCAACAACATCGCATTCGCCCTTTGCGTCGAGAAAATCGCGGGAATCGAGATAACCGAACGCTGCAAGGCAATCCGCGTTATCTGCTGCGAGCTTTCGCGCATAGCAAGCCACTTGGTCGGCCTTGCCGCCTACGGCATGGACGCCGGCTCGTGGACGGTCTTCATGTACTGCTTCACCCAGCGCGAAAAGCTGATGACGCTTTTCGAACAGCTCACGGGCGCGCGCATGACGTCCTCGTACGCGAGAATCGGCGGGCTTGCGCGCGACATTCCCGACGGCTGGCTCGGCAACGTAAACGCGTTCGCAAACCAGTTTCTGCCCGCGCTCGACGAAATCGACGCGCTGATTACGCGCAACAAAATCTTCGTTGACCGCGCCGCGGGAATCGGCGTTGTTAGCGCGGAGCAGGCAATGCAGTGGGGGCTTACGGGCGCGAACCTCAGGGGCAGCGGCGTCGCCGACGACCTCCGCAAAGACCTTCCCTACCTCGGCTACGAAAACTACGAGTTCGACGTCCCCATCGGCGTCCACGGCGACTGCTACGACCGCTGGCTTGTCCGCATAGAGGAAATGCGCCAGAGTATCCGCATCGTTCGTCAGGCGATAGAAAAAATGCCCGACGGCGCGGTGAACATTTCCGACCCGAAAATAGTCCTGCCCAAAAAGGACAAGGTTTTGCGCGACATGGAGGATTTGATTAACAACTTCGTCCTCACAACGCAAGGCCCCGACATTCCCGCGGGCGAGGCGTACTTCGAGGCGGAAAACCCCAAAGGCGCGCTCGGTTTCTTCGTGATGTCGAAAGGCGGCGGAGTTCCGTACAGGGTGAAGGTGCGCGCGCCGTCGTTCGTGAGCCTCTCGGCGATGCAGGAAATTCTGCCGGGGCACCACATGAGCGACATGGCGGTAATTTTAGGCTCGTTCGACTTCGTTCTCGGCGAGTGCGACAGGTAATTTTTTTAGGAGCTGAAAATGGAAATCAATTCGGAATTGGAAGCCAAGTGCGACGCGATTATCGCGCAGTATCCGCAAAAGCGGTCGGCTGCGATGATTGTAATGCACCTCATTCAGGAGACATTCGGATATTTCGACGACTCCGCAATCAAGTTCGCGGCGGGCAAGCTCGGCGTCGAACCCGTTGACGTCTACGGAATGCTCTCGTTCTACCCGATGTATTCGCAGGAGCCGCGCGGGCGAATCCACATAAAAGTGTGCCGCACGCTCTCGTGCGCGATGGCGGGCTCTGTAAAGCTCGGGCACGAATTGGCGAAGCGCATAGGCTGCCCCGTCGGCGAAACGCGCGGAATCTACACGCTCGAATTTGTGGAATGTCTGGGCAACTGCGTGAAAGGCCCGAACGTTCAGGTTAACGACAAGCTCTTCGAGAGGGTAGTGCCCGAAGACGCCGAAAAATTCGTCGAAAAACTCGGCGAGCTTGACAAAAACGGAGAACTTGACCCGAAGTCGGCTTTCGACGCCCCGCAGGGCGGCGGAGATTTCAATTCACCCGCATACAAAGGCTAAACAATGGCTGCCGAACAAACACGAATCATTTACGAGCACATCGACTTGGAGGGCTGGAATACCTCGGTCGAAAAATACGTCTCGGCGGGCGGGTACAGAATTCTGTCCGAAACCGTCAAGCGCAATCCCGCCGACCTCTGCGCGGAAATGCTGAAATCGAACCTGCGCGGACGCGGCGGGGCGGGATTTCCAATTGGAATGAAGTGGAAATTCATAGACCGCAAAAGCGGAAAGCCAGTGTACCTCATCGCGAACGCCGACGAATCCGAACCCGGGACGTGCAAGGACAGGCTCGTAATCTATCAGGACCCGCACAAGCTCATAGAGGGCATGATGTGCGCCGCATACGCAATCGGCGCGGCGCAGGCGTTCATTTATATTAGAGGCGAGTACATCAACGGATACCGCGTTTTAATCAAGGCAATCGAAGAGGCGAAAGCCAAAAACTTCGTCGGCAAAAACATCTGCGGAAGCGGCTACTCCTGCGAGCTTACCGTTTGCCGCGGCGCGGGCTGCTACATCTGCGGCGAGGAAACGGGGCTTATACAGTCGCTTGCGGGAAAGCGCGCAAACCCGCGCATCAAGCCGCCGTACTTCCCCGCGGTCATGGGGCTTTACGACTGCCCGACGGTCGTCAACAACGTGGAGTCGCTCTGCTGGGTGCCCGTGGTTTTCGACAAGGGCGGCGAATACGTCTCGAAGCTCGGCGCGCCCGCCGACCCCGGCACGCACGTCTGGGGCGTCAGCGGGCTTGTCCAGAAGCCCGGCCGCTACGAAATCCTCACAGGCTCGTGCACGCTCGGCGAACTTCTCTACGGCCTCTGCGGCGGCCCGCTCGCGGGGCGCAGGTTCAAGGCGGTTATCCCGGGCGGCTCGTCGATGAAAATCCTCAAATGGGACGACAAATATAAAATCACAAACCCCGACGGCTCGATAACCGAAATGCGCACGGAGGACATTCCCCTCGACGCCGTTTCGTTTCAGAAATGCGGAACGGCAATCGGCTCTTGCGGCATAATCGTCATGGACAACACAATCGACATGGCGGAGGCTCTCGCGAACCTGTGCCAGTTCTACGCGCACGAAAGCTGCGGACAGTGCACCCCCTGCCGCGAAGGCACCCAGTGGCTCGCGCGGATTTCGCGCCGCATCTGCGAGGGCTGGGGACGCAAAGAGGACGTCGAACTTCTCAAAAGCGTCGCCGACAACATCTGCGGACGCACGATTTGCGCCCTCGGCGAAGGTTCGGCGTGGCCGGTGCAAAGCAACGTCGGCAAGTTCAAAGAGGAATACTACGAGAAAATCCGCCGTCAGGAGACCGTCGGAGGTCAGGCGAGGGCGGACAACAACGCATACAGGCTCATTTAGCGATGGACAAGAAAACCGTAAACGTAAACATAAACGGCACAGACTACACCGTCGAAGCGGGGCGCAATGTCCTCGAAACGTGCCGAAGCTTGGGAATCGAAATTCCGTTCTTTTGCTACCACCCGAATTTGAAGGTTGCGGGTTCGTGCAGAATGTGCCTTGTGTACACGGGCATGCCCGCGCGCGACAGGGCGACGGGCGAACTCATTAAAAATCCCGACGGCTCGCAGAAAATAGCGTGGGCGCCCAAGCCGTCGATTTCCTGCGGAACGAACGTCGCCGAGGGCATGCACGTCATCACCGACAGCGACGCCGTGAAGGACTGCCGCAGAAGCGTCCTCGAATTCCTTTTGCTCAACCACCCGCTCGACTGCCCCATCTGCGACAAGGCGGGCGAATGCAAACTCCAAGAGTACACGCACGCGTACGGCAACGCGGAATCGAGGTATGTTGAGCGCAAAAACGTAAAGCCCAAAAAGGTCGATGTCGCGGGGAAAATCATGCTCGACGCCGAACGCTGCATTCAGTGCTCGCGCTGTATCCGCTTCTGCAACGAATTCATAGGGCACAGCATTTTCGGCTTCACGAAGCGCGGCTCGAAAACCGAAATTTCGGTCTATCCCGAAACGGACAACGACAGCAACTATTTGATTAACGTCTCCGACGGCTGCCCCGTGGGCGCTCTCACCGAAAAGGCGTTCCGCTTCAAGATGAGAACGTGGTTCTTGAAGACCACCGACAGCATTTGCGCCGAAAGCAGCGCGGGCGCCAACACGCGCGTGTGGTCGCGCAACGGAGAAATCTACCGCATCACCCCGCGCCGCAATGACGCTGTCAACGACATGTTCATGAGCGATTCGGGCAGGTACGTTTTCCGCCGCTTCAAGCAGGAAAACAGGCTCGCCCGCGCGCGCATAGACTCGTCGCCGTGCGAGCTTTCCTACGCGGCGGACAGGTGCGTTGAAATTCTCAAACTCGGGAAAGTGGCGATTGTCGCAAACGCGTGGCAGACGCTCGAAGAGCAGTACGCCATTGCGGAGCTTGCAAAGGCGTGCAAGGCGGAAGTCTTCATTGCCTCGCATACCGACGACGACGACGGCAAGCTCGTTTCCGCCGACCGCACGCCCAACATGCGCGGCGCGTTCATCACGGGCTTGACAAAAGCATATCCGCCGTCCGACCTCTCCGACCTCGTGCTGAAAATCCGCGCGGGCGATGTGAAGACGGTTCTTTGCTTCCGCGAAAACTTGCAGGCTTTGGGCTTCGACGCAAAGGATTTCAAGTCGGCGAACGTCGTCTACTGCGGCGCGCTCGAAAACGAAACGAGTGCGGCGGCGAAAATCTGCGTTCCGCTCCGAAGCGAATTCGAAAAGCGCGGGCTGTGGGTCAACCGCCAGTTCCGCGTACAGAAATTCGAAAAGGCGGTCGAGCCGCAAAAGGGCACGATTGACGACCTCGAATTTATAATGTCGCTTTTGCGCGACCTCACGGGGGCGTCGTTCGCGGTTCCGTCGGTGGACGAAATCCGCCGCGTAATGGCGTCGAAGATTCCCGCGCTTGCGGACTGCGCCGAGGTGGGTTCGCAGGGCAGGCAGATTGACGGCTCGGCGTTCGCGGGCGTGGACTTCCCCGAAGCCGACGCAATCCACTTTACTAAAAACCAGCACGCCAAGGATTGATTTATGGATACGCTTTCGAACATTCCCGTTTTTGCCGACGCGCAGTGGTGCGCAATCGCGACGGACATCGCATTCAAGGTGCTGTGCAGCCTGGGGGCAATAATGCTCGTGATGTGCTTCGCGGGGCTTAGCGTTGTCGCCGAAAGAAAGGTATGCGCGTACATTCAGGGCAGATTCGGCCCGAACCGCACGGCGATTCCCATTGTTGCTGCGGTTCCGCTTGTTGGCAACTTTCTGAAAAAGAACGGGCTTATGCAGCTCGT
>JAJXPD010000040.1:0-8950 GCA_021641325.1 Opitutales bacterium | reverse complement strand
GCGTTGTCCCGTTCGGCGCGTATTGGAGCGACGGTCAGCTCTGTCCGCTCTCCGCGGCGGACATCGACGTAAGCCTCGTCTTCGCGCTCGCAATCGGCTCTCTTGGCGTGTACGGCGCGCTCATGGCGGGCTGGTCGTCGAACAGCAAATTCCCCTACATGGGCGCGATGAGGGCTTCGGCGCAGGTGGTAAGCTACGAGCTTGCGATGGGGCTTTCGGTTCTGCCCGTGGTTATGTGGGTTGCGCGAAACTCCGACAGCCCCCTGAGCCTTTTCGAAATCGCGCGCGCTCAGCAGAACGTGTGGTTCTGCCTCTTGCAGCCCGTGTCGGCGTTCCTGTTCCTCGTAGCGCTCTTCGCCGAAACGAACAGGCTTCCCTTCGATATGGCGGAAAGCGAAACCGACCTCGTCAGCGGATACCACACCGAATACGGCAGCTTCAAATTCGGGCTGTTCTTCGTGGGCGACTATGGGCACATGGTGCTTGGGTCGTCGCTGTTCATAGTGCTGTTCCTCGGCGGCTGGAATCCGCTTCCGGGGGTGGCGTGGCCCGAATCTTGGGGCTGGGTCGGGGCGGTGATGTCGCTGCTTACGTTCATCGTGAAAATCGCGGCAATGCTCTTCTTCTTTATCTGGGTTCGCTGGACTCTTCCGCGTTTCAGGTACGACCAAGTCATGCGGCTGGGCTGGAAGGCTCTTGTGCCGCTTGCGCTCGCGAACTTCGTGGCATACCTGCTGATTATGTCTTTCTAAATTTCAACGGATAAATCTATGGCTATCGTAGTCGAAAGAAAACGCCTGAGCTTTTGGGAAAAACTCTATTTGCCCCAAATAGTTTCGGGTCTGTTTATAACGTTCAAAAACATATTCAAGCCGCGCGTTACGCTGGAATATCCCGACCAGTCGCCCGTGCTCCCCGTGGGATACCGCGGCGCGCCGACGCTCGTGAAGGATTCGCAGGGGCGCGAAAAATGCGTGTCGTGCCAGCTTTGCGAATTTGTCTGCCCGTCTAAGGCAATTCGCGTCTTCCCCGGCCCGATTCCCGAAGACAGCGAGTACGCGTACATAGAAAAAGCCCCGCAGGATTTCCAAATCAACATGCTCCGCTGCATATTCTGCGGGCTTTGTCAGGAAGTCTGCCCCGAAAAGGCGATTGTACTGCAAAACGAATTTTCCATAAACGGCTATACGCGCGAGGAATTTATCCGCCACAAGGCCGACCTCTACGCGGCGGGAGGCGTCCTGCCCGACAAGATTATGAAGTGGAAAAAAGTCAAGGACAACGCAGAATTCGGAGGAAGAAAATAATGGAAGACATTATGTATTACATTTTCTGCGGCCTGTGCCTCGGCGGCGCGGTCGGCGTGCTTACGGTTCGCGGATACGTCAATCAGGCGATGTCGATGCTTGCGTCGATTCTCGGCGCGGCGGGGCTTCTGCTGCTGATGAAAGCGTACTTCTTGGCGTTCGTGCTCGTAATGGTCTACGCGGGCGCGGTTCTGGTCTTGTTCGTGTTCGTCGTAATGCTCATAGGCGACAAGCGCGACGGCGCGGGCTGGATAAAGCGCGGCGTTCTGCTGCTGCTCTGGGCGGCGGTGCTCGCGCTCATAGGAGTTTTCGAACCGCAGATTCTGCGCGGCTGCGCGGGCGCGGATACGGCGCAGGCGGGCATTCCCGCGGTGTCGGCGGCGAAAAACTACGGCATTGCGCTCTTCACAACTTTTATGCTGCCGTTCGAAATTGCGGGAATCACGCTCTTGGCGGCGATGGTCGGGGTAATCGCGATAGCAAAACACCGCGACGGAAGGAAATAGAAAGGGACTTTTTTATGGAACACACTTTGCACCAGTTTTTGTTTCCCGCGTTGGCTCTTTTTGCGACGGGTCTTCTCGGCGTGATGTTCAAGCGGAATTTGATTACAATCTTCATGTGCGTGGAGTTCATGCTGCTGGGCGCGATGCTCGCGTTCGCGGCGTTCGCTTCGGCTTACAACGACATGGACGGCGCGGTTTTCGCGTTCTTCGTGCTCGCGATAGCGGCGGCGGAAGTGGCGGTGGGGCTTGCGATAATCACGCGACTGTTCGCCCTCGAAAACACGGTCTCGACGAAAGACCTCAACACTCTCGGAGACTAATAAAATGCAATCTCAATTAAGTTTGGTTTTGTTCCTGCCGCTTTTGTCGGCGGCGGTAATCGCGCTGTTTTTGCGCAGGAGCAAGTGGGGCGGCGCGGCGGTCTCGGTGCTGTCGGCGGCGGTCGCGCTTGGGGCGGTTCTCTCGGCGGAATTTGCGTCGGGGGCGGATTCGCTTTTCAAAAGCTCCGCATGCCTCTTCGAACTCGGCTCGCTCAACTTCGACTTCGGCTTCCTCTTCGACGGGCTTACGCGGAACATGCTGTTTGTGGTCTGCTTTGTGGGCTTTCTAATCCACGTTTTCAGCGTGGGATACATGGACGACGACAAGGCGAAGTCGCGCTTCTTTGCGGGCTTGAGCTTCTTCATGTTCTCGATGACGGGGATTGTGCTGGCGTCGAACCTGTTTATGATGTTCGTGTTCTGGGAACTGGTGGGGTTCAGCTCGTACGCGCTGATTGCCCACTATGCCGACACCGATGCCGCCCGCGAGGCTTCCAAAAAGGCGTTCATAGTAAACAGAGTGGGCGACTTCGGCTTTTTGCTCGGCATAATTTTCTGTCAGGCGTCTCTCGGCACGACCGACTTCTGCGGGCTTGCCGAAATTTTCAGGGCGACCCCCGAAAAGGCGTCCACCGCGATGGGGCTTCTGATTCTCTGCGGCTTCCTCGGAAAGAGCGCGCAGTTCCCCCTGCATGTTTGGCTTGCCGACGCAATGGCGGGGCCGACTCCCGTTTCGGCCCTTATCCACGCCGCGACGATGGTTGCCGCGGGCGTGTTCATGATGGTTCGCCTTTCGACAATCGGCTTCCTCACCCCCGAAGTGCTCGACGTCGCGACGATTCTTTGCGCGTTGATGGCGTTCTTCGCCGGTCTTTGGGCTTTGGGGCAAAACGACATCAAGAAAATCTTGGCGTACTCCACTCTGGCTCACTTGGGCTTGATGGGCGTAGGCGTCGGCTTGGGCTACGAGCTTGCAATGTACCACCTCACGACCCACGCGTTCTTCAAGGCTACACTCTTCCTTGTGGCGGGCTCGATAATCCACGCGTGCCGCCACGAGCAGGATATCTTCAAAATGGGCGGGCTTTTCAAAAAGATGCCCGCAACCTCGATTGTCGCGCTGATTGCAACGCTTTCGATTATCGCGATTCCGTATTTTTCGGGCTATTACAGCAAAGAGGCGATTCTCACCGCAGCCTACGGACGTTCGGTTGAGGGCGTCCTCTTCGACAAAATCGTTTTCTGGCTCGTCGCGGGAGCGGCGGTGCTTACGCCTATTTACATGGGCAGGCTCTTCTTCAACGTCTTCTGCGGGAAACCGCACTCGGAAAAGGCGGAACACGCGCGGGAAAGCTCTATGTTCATGGTTCTGCCGCTCGTGGTGCTCGCGCTCTATTCGCTCGCGGGGGCTTGGAGCTTTGCGTACGGAATAGTCTGGGCGGACGGAAAAATGAACGCGCTCATTCCCGCTTCGGCGACGTCGTTCATCTCGTCGGTTTGGGAAATCCACCGCTCGGCTCTGGCGAAAATTCCCGACGTCCACACGCTCGAAAACGCTGCGCTTATCGCAACTCTCGTCGGAATCGCTTTCGCGTACGTCGTCTACGGACGCTCGCGCGGCTACGACCTTGTGGAAAAACGCCTGCCGCGCCTCTACAAAGCCCTCAACAAACACGGTTGGTTCGACGACGTTTACAACTACTATGTGGCGAAAGTCCAACAGCGCGTCGCGATTTTCCTTGCGACTTTCGTCGATTTGCTGCTTGTCGAGCTTCTGCTTGTCCGCGGAACGGGCATTGTCTGCGCCGTGATAGGGCAGGGCTTCAAACGGCTTCACGACGCTTCGGCGAACTCGCAGGTCAAGTGGCTTGTGGCGGGGTTCGTCGTATTGTTCGTCATAATTTATGCGTAGGAGATTTCTAAGATGGAAACAAACGATATTTGCAAAATTCTTCTGAACGCGGCGGTTTACGTTCCGCTTTTCTGCGCGCTTTGCACGGCGGTCTTTGCGCCGTTTTTCGGCAACAAAAGCTCGAAGGCGTTGGCGGTGTTCTCTTCGGGGGTGTCGCTCTTCGCCGCCGCAGTCCTGTGGGCGGTCTACGCAAAGGACTTTGCCGACTCGGCGGGCTTCGCGTTTGCGACCGCTCCCGAATTTTTCGGAATCGCGCTTCCCGCGCTTGCCCTGAACGCGGTTTCCGCGCCGATGTTCGCGCTCGCGGCGATTGTGGGCTTTGCGGCGGCTCTCTGGGCGGCGAAGTCTGAAATCGACAACGCGCGCCTCTACTGCATGCTTCTTATGTTCATGCACGGCGGGCTAATGGGCGCGTTTGCGACAACCAACGTTCTCTGGCTCTACATGTTCCACGAATTCGCCCTTGTGCCGACGTTCATTGCAATCTCGCTCTGGGGCGGCGCGGGCAAACGCATGTCGGCAATGGAGATGGCGATTTATCTGACGCTCGGCGCACTTGTGTCGCTGGTGGGCATAATCGCGCTGTACGTGCAGTCCGGGGCGGACAACTTCTCGCTGATTTCCATTGCGCTCGCCGTGGCGAAGTCGCCTCTGAACGCGCAGTGGCAGTACGTTGTTTTCGGACTGCTTATGTTCGGCTTGGGCACGCTTGTTTCGCTCTTCCCGTTCTACTCTTGGGCGCCGCGCACATACTCGGCGGCTCCGACCTCGTTTGCCATGCTCCACGCGGGCGTGCTTAAAAAATTCGGGCTTTATGTCCTGATTCAGGTTGCGCTGCCTTTCCTCTCGACCGGTTGTGCCGACTGGGCGAAGGCGATGGCGGTTCTCGCGCTCTTCAACGTAATCTATATCGGACTCCTCACAATGGTGCAGCGCGACCTCAAAATGATGGTTTCGTATTCGAGCGTGGCGCACATGGGGCTGTGCTTTCTGGGCATCGCCTCGATGTCGGTTTTGGGCGTCGGCGGCACGGTTCTGCTGATGTTCGGGCACGGCGCGAGCGTCGCGCTGCTTTTCATGCTCTCGAACGCGGTCGTCAACCGCACGGGCGAGTGGGACATGTTCAAAATGGGCGGGCTATACAGGCAGACTCCGAATCTTGCTGCGTTCTTCCTTGCCGCGACCCTCGCAAGCTTGGGCTTGCCGATGTTCGCAAACTTCTGGGGCGAGCTTTCGATTCTTGCTTCGCTCTGGAATTTCTCGCCGACAATCTGCGCTCTCGCCGCAACGGGGCTTATCATTTCGGCGATTTACGGGCTTCGCGCGTTCGCCAACGTCTTCATGGGCGAGCCGAAAGACGCAATTGCGCCGAAGTTTTCGCAGATTCCCGACTTGACGTTCGCGGAGAAGCTTCCCGCGGTAATCCTGCTTGCGGCGTTGCTGTTTGTGGGCTTCTGCCCGAAGGCGATTACGTCGGGGCTTAACGCGGATTTGTCGGCAATTCCAACTTTAACAAAGTAGTTTTTTATGGAAGGTATATCTTTTGAATGGGCGAGCGTCTCGACGGAGGCGACTCTTGCGGTTTTCGCCGCGTTGATTCTGTGCATGTCGGCGGTTGCCTCCGACAGGGGCGCGAAGTGGATTTCGCTGTTTGCGATGTTCGGCTTTGTGGCGGCTCTCGCCGTGGAGATTTTCGCGCCGTTCGGGGCGTCGTCGTTCGGCGGCGCGTTGGGCGGCAAGTCGGTGTTCGGCGTGTTCGCGATTGCGTGCGCGCTGCTCTCGGCGTTGATGGGCTTCCAGTACTTCGCAAAAGGCGCGCGCGGCAGAAATGAGTTCTTCTCAATCCTCATGATTTGCGCGGCGGCTCTTATTCTCTTCGTTCGCTCGAACAACCTGATGTTCGCGTTCGTGTCGCTCGAATGCGCCACAATCTGCCTGTACATCATGGCGGCGTGGAGCAGGGACGTCCCCGCGAGCGTCGAGGCTTCTGTAAAATACCTCGTGATTGCGGGCGTCAGCGGCGCTATGTTCCTGCTGGGCATTGCGTTCGTCTACGGCGCGTCGCTTGCGGTCGGAAGAAACCTGCTTGTGTTCGAAAACTTCACCTTGGGGCTTGTCCACCCGATGTTCCTTACCGGCATAATTTTTGTGGCGGGCAGCGCGTTGTTCAAAGTGGCGGCGTTCCCGTTCCAGTTCTGGTCGCCCGACGTTTACCAAGGCTCGCCGACGCCCGTTTCGGCGTTTTTCGCGGTCGTTTCGAAAGCCGCGGGAATAGTGTTTGTCGGCAAAATCTGCATGTCGCTCGACTTCGCGTCGATTGGGCTTGCCGACCTCCAAAACAAGGCGGTCTTGGCGATGTCGATTGTCGCTGGGGCTACGATTATCGTCGGCAATTTGGGGGGCATAACACAGGTGAACGTCAAGAGGCTGACGGCGTTTTCGGGCATATCGAACGCGGGCTATATGCTCGTGCTCGTCTGCGCGGTTCTCAAATACGCGTCGCTTGCCGACTTCTTTACGCCCGTCCTCTACTTCTATTTGGCGGCGTACATGTTCGCAAACTACGCGGTTTTCTTTGTCGTAAACGGCTTCGAGGGCTGCGACGACTCGGACCAGACTTTGGCGGACTACCGCGGACTCGCGCGGAAAAGCCCCGTCATGTCGGGCACGCTGATTGTAAACCTTTCGTCGCTTGCGGGCATTCCCCCGACGGCGGGCTTCTTCGGCAAGGTGCTTGTAATCGTGACGGCGTGGAACGCGCAGCTCTACTGGCTTACGGGCATAATGATTGCGGGTTCGGTGGTTTCAATCTACTACTACTTCGCGTGGCTTAGGTCGTCGCTCGATTCGGCGGACGGCGGAGAACGGAAGCTCGACGCAAACCCGCTCTTCTACCCCACAATGGTTGCGCTCTCCGTCGCGACCGTCGCTCTGGGACTCGGCGGCATTCTTTATTTCTACGGAATATAAAATTGTTGCATCGGGCGGCTTCCGCCCTTAGAAACTTCGATTCAAATGAAAAAATTATACGCATTTTTTTTGCTCGCCGCACTTTTGACAGGCTGTAATTCCGAAGACAAGGAAATTTACAGCCGCCAAATCGACATCGTAAGCATTCCCGCGGGCGCGCCGATTGTAATCGACGGCCTGAAAATGGGAACCGCGCCGCTGAGCGTCGGCGTCGAAACGAACGAGGACGGCTACTTTGTCCGCAAAACCGTAATCACGGCGATTCCGCAGGAGGCTTCGCTCCACACGCAGGTTGTTTCGTTCCCCGCGTATCTGGCGTCGAACCCCGAAAAGAGCAAAGTGCCCGAAAAAATCACCTTCCACATGGGCGTCGCGCCTTCGCAGGGCGGCGGGGTGTCGTTCAACGACGAATAAACACAATTTACCGCAACACAAATGTCATCTCAAATCAAATACATTCTCGACGAGGAAAAAATCCCCTCAAACTGGTACAATATCGAAGCGGACTTGAAAGAGCACACGCCCCCGCCCATCGACCCGACTACGGGCAAACCGATGGATCCCGCAAAGCTCGAAACAATCTTCGCAAAAGGCGTGCTCGAACAGGAAATGTCGCGCGAACGCTACATTCCGATTCCCGAACCCGTCCGCGAAATCCTCCGCCAATGGAGACCCTCGCCGCTCTACCGCGCGCGCAGACTCGAAAAAGCCCTTAAAACGCCCGCCCGCATTTACTATAAATTCGAGGGCGTAAGCCCGTCCGGCTCGCACAAATCGAACAGCGCGCTCGCGCAGGTCTTCGAAAACAAAAGGTGCGGCACAAAATTCATCACGACCGAAACCGGCGCGGGCCAGTGGGGCTCCGCGCTCTCGCAGGCGTGCCAGATTTTCGGACTCCATTGCAGAGTCTTCATGGTGAAGTGCTCGTTTATGCAAAAGCCCTACCGCAAGGCGGTTATGGAGCTTTTCGGCGGCGAGACAATTCCCTCTCCCAGCCCCTACACGGAAGCGGGTCGCGCCGTCTTGGCAAAAGACCCCGATTGCAGCGGCTCGCTCGGCATAGCGATTTCGGAGGCGGTCGAAGAGGCGGTGAAAAACCCCGACACCAAGTACTGTCTCGGCTCGGTGCTTAACCACGTTCTGCTCCACCAGACGATTATCGGCGAGGAAGCCCTGCTCCAAATGGAAATGGCGAACGACTATCCCGACATGATTATCGGAGCGTGCGGCGGCGGCTCGAACTTCGCGGGCATCGCGTTCCCGTTCATCGGCGAAATGCTCCGCGGCGGACGCAAGGTAGACGTGTTGGGCGTTGAGCCTTCCGCGTGCCCCAGCCTCACAAAGGGCAAGTACGCCTACGACTTCGGCGACGTCGCGAAAATGACGCCTTTGATGAAAATGTACACGCTCGGCAGCTCGTTCATTCCCCCCGCAGTGCACGCGGGCGGACTGCGCTACCACGGCATGGCTCCGCAAATCAGCAACATCGCAAAACAGGGGCTTATGCGGGCGAGAACCGTCCAACAGCTCGACGTTTTCCGCGACGCCGTCGCATTCGCGCGTTCCGAGGGAATCATTCCCGCGCCCGAATCTTCGCACGCGATTTCCGCCGCCATGGACGAAGCCCGCAAGTGCGCGGAAACGGGCGAGGAAAAGTGCATACTTTTCAATCTGTCGGGACACGGACACCTCGATATGACCGCATACCTCGACTATTTTGCGGGAAAACTCCGCAACTACGATTATCCCGAACAGGAAATCGCCATGGCGCTTTCGGGCTTGCCCGTCTGCAACGAAAAGTAGCATTTGCGGCACATGCGCAAGGCGCGACGCCTTGCGAAAAGTCGGAAAACAAAACGGCGCGGAATTTTAAGTATTTTTTCGCGCCGTTTTTTTGTAATTAAATGATTTTAATTCAAATGCAACCCAAGTACC
>JAJXPD010000198.1 GCA_021641325.1 Opitutales bacterium | reverse complement strand
TATCTCAATATATTTGGGAGAATTTTCGGATTGGCGTAATCGCAAGGCCTGGGAAAATATCGCAAGGGACAATCGCCGTATTAAAATGGTAATTCTTGAAGGGGTAGCCGACTATATTTCCGAGTGGACAAGATTTTTCGAATATGAAAACGATTAGGAACATTTGGGTTATTGTATTTGCAAGCGGCGCCTTTGCTATCGCAAACTTTTGGCTAAATCCGAACGCGCCGGATTTGTCGCTAAAACCGGACGAGATTACGCTTTCGCAAATAAACCGTCTGCCTAAAAATCTCGTCATCGTCGATGCGCGCAAGTCGCAGGATTTCAAGAAGGGGCATGTCGAAAACGCGGTAAATCTTTCCGAAGAAAAATTTGATGCCCAACTCGGGGAATTTCTGGATATTTGGACACCCGATGCGACGGTTCTCGTATATTGCGATTTCGGACGGTGTAATTCCAGCAGGGCAATTGCCGACAAACTGCGGCACGAATGCCAAATAGAAAATGTGTTTGTGCTCAAAGACGATTGGACAAAATGGAAAAATACAAACAAATAGTATTGTGTAGTGCACGCGTGATTTTGTCCGGAATTTTTGCCTACGCCGCCGTTTCGAAAATTCTGCGTCCGGACGAATTCTATATCGCGGTAATGAACTATCAAATTTTGCCGAAGTATTTGGCGTATGCGGTCGCATATTTCCTGCCGGCGCTGGAGCTCGTTTGCGCCGTTGCGCTTTTGTCGAAAGCCGTATGTAAGGCTTCCGCATACATAATTTGCCTTATGCTTTCGGCCTTTATAGCTGCGGTACTTTTGTCATGGCTTCGCGGCTTGAACATATCGTGCGGTTGTTTCGGCGGGGAGGGTTCGACCGGCGGATATCTCGGAATAATCGTACGCGATATTGTTTTGCTCGGATTATGCGTCATTATATTCTTGATAAATCCCAATAGAAATTTAAATTAATCGATATTTATGAGAGACAGGCGTCCGATTATAGTTGCGATATTGATCCCCCTTGTTTCGGTCTTCATTGCCGGCGGGTTAATATACTCGGTAAAATCAAAATCTTCAAAAAACGGCGACAGGACAAGTCTGCCCATTGAGGCATACACCGGGTATCCGAAGTCGTTTTCCGGAAATGAATATGCGCTTACGGCTTCGGTAGACAGCCAGCTTGCCTATTCCGAAGGCAGGGGCAGGATAATTTTATTAAAGACCTTTTCGAATAATAGCATGCCCCTGTTTGTTCCCTCCGAAGTAAAGGGGTTCAATCCGAACGTCGGGCAACGATACGATTTCCGGGTACGCATAGACGGAGACGGAAAATTGGTGATGACAAATTTTAGAAAGCTTTAATCATGGATAAAATCACGGTGTATCTTCTGCTTTTCTCGGCTTCTGTGTCGCTTGCGCAGGAACTTCCAAAGGTTTCGCCTCAAACACCGCCGATAAATTCCGCATCGAACGAAGTTCAATCTCCGAGCTCCGCTCCTGCCTCTTCCGAAGCGACTCCGAGCAATGCGCGTTCGCAGGAGACGCAAAGTCCGGGGGCATTGCCGCTGAACCTCGGCGGACTGACGCAAGTCGACAACAATGCATTGTTGTCCGTTCTCGGCAATCAGAACAACCTTGTCGATATGTCCGGAAAGAAAATCGACGATGTCCAACAGAAACTTGTTCGTGCACGGTTCGAAAAATATCTCAATTCCCCTCCGTCAACGTCAAGGGAGGACCTGTCCTACAACCAGCTTCTCGTCGACATAAGCCAACGGTTGGCGGGGAAGGGCGGAGGCAGCGATTCCGAAAGAACGCTCGATGCGTGGCGGTTGCTGTTCAAAGCCGAAGATTATCCGATGGACGACCAGCTTTGCAGAACGATAGCGGACAAGGTGGTGAATTTCTGGCAGACAACCCGCAAAATCGAGAAATTGGCGATTCAAAACGAGGCGTTGGAAAAGGACAGAGCCAGGAAGGAGTCTGGAATGCGCAATATTGCAAGCATGGATCGTCAGGAATTCATACAAATGATGCGCGGCAAGGACGCCACGCCGCCGCCGACACGCGACTACGAACTTGACCCGATCAAAAAGCGTCTGCAGGAAACCGAGGCGAAACTTCGGGAGAATAAATCCTACGAGGCCGCTTCGCGCGTAAATCAAAAACTGGATTTTCAAAGTCTGATCGTGCAGTTTTTCCTCCAGCGCAGATATTACCACGCAATGATAGCAAACGATTTTTACCGTTATTTATTTGCGGCCGAAGACGGGAAAATAGAAGGCATAGACTCCTTGAAGGGGCAGGTTTTCGGAGGTGTCGACATAAAACTTACGACCTCGACGATAGATGCGCTTTGCAAAGAGGCGATAAACGATACGGACAATGCCGTGAAAGCCGCCGAATACCTGATATCGAGGGGCGAAATACATTCCGCGACCCAACGAATGCTCGAGGCGTTTTTTCTTGGCGAAAATCTCGCGTCCGTAAAGACATTTCCGATGGATTCAAAACGCGAAATTATGCGCTACCTTCGCGATACCGACAAGCTCATAAACGCCGTAAAAGTGAAACACGTCGAGCGCGCGGAGGAGATATTGAAAGAAATACAAAGTTATGTGAAGGACTTTGATTCGGGGCAAATAGAGGCGTTTATACAGACCTCAAGGCAACTCAGTGATTTGGCGCTGCAAAAGGCGCTTGTCGCCGCGCAGACGCGAAACCAGCCTGCGGTCGAAACCGCGCTGCAGGACGCCGTCAATTTTTGGCCTACGAATCCCAAGATTCAGGAATTCCTGAAAACGATGATAGGGAAGGTCGATTTAAAGGATGTCGCCGTGACCGATTTTGACAGGCTTTATGCCCAAAAGGATTTCCGCGGAATTTTCAACGACAGATTCCGTTTTGCGGCCGCCTTGGCTGCGGATTCCAGTAGAAACAAAACATTTCTCGAAATAATGAAACGCATGGAAATTATTGAAACTTCGATCGGGCAGGCGAAGGAACTCTCCCGACTCAAGAACAATTTTGCGGCGTGGGAAATCGTAGAAAAGGTGCATAGACAATTTCCAGAAGACAGCGAACTAAACCGCATACGCGCCGACCTTACAATAAGGGTTTCGGCATTTGCGGCTGCGATGGCAAAGGCGGAGGAAGCGCTTGAGTCCGGCGATAAATGGACCGCTTTACTTGCATATTTGAAGGCGAAAGACATTTATCCTATGTCCTTGATCGCCGATTCCGAGATTTCCAAATTGGCCAATCAAATTCTCGACAAATAATTTTCCTTAGACGAAATCAATACGGCATTGAAAGATCGCCGAATATAAATCAAGTCGCCGTATGATGTCTAAAATGTTTAAAAAAGTGGGGATCCCAATACGCTGTAAATATCAACTGATAATTTGACACGTCCGCTTCTTGTATGACTCTTTTTATAGACGTTGAGAACAAGAAGCTTGTCCAGA
>JAJXPD010000039.1:4781-15354 GCA_021641325.1 Opitutales bacterium | reverse complement strand
CCTTCGCCTGCGGAATTTCGCGCACGGGGGCGGGCTTTGCGGGCTGGCGGACAGGTTCGACCTCCTCGGAGTGCTCGCGCGATTCCATTTCGATTCTGTCGGCGATGAGGCTTGCGAAGTTTTCGGTATCGACCGAAATTTTACGCGCCTTGTCGGCGAGCATGTTGTAGCCGAACACCGACGGGATTGCGACCACAAGCCCCGCGACGGTCGTCAAAAGCGAACCCGCAACACCGGGGGCGAGCATTTGCAATGTGACCGACGCCTGCGAGCTCATCGACCCGAAGCAGTCCATGACGCCCCACGCCGTGCCGAGCAGCCCCAGAAACGGCCCGCCGCTCACGATTGTTCCGAGCTGCGTCATTTTTGAGTTGTATTGCATTTGCTGCCGCGCGAGCGTGCGCCCGAGCGTGTTTTCCACATACGAAATTCTCGCCGCCCTGTCGTTGGGCGAAATGCCGACTTCAAGCCACGCATTGACCGCGTTTTTTAGCAGTTTTGCGAAAGGCCCCTGTATAGACTTCGAGCTTGCCGCCTCGACGAGGTTCGACGATTTCAGCAGACGCGCGGTTTTTGCGTTCATCTCCTCGATTGCCGAGAGGTCGGCTTTTTTGCAAATCATGATTCCCCATGCGTATATGCTCATCGCAAGCAGTATCACGACAATGACCTGCCCCGCGAAGTTCGACTGAATGAAATAATCCGCAGGCGACGAAGCCAATACGGGCGTCGGGAAAATCGAAGTAAAATCCATGCCTCAAATAATAATGTGGCGCTGCAAGAAAAATCGAGTATTTTTTTATATTTATCGAACAAATTTTGCCGTGGGAGTGTCCGCCGACTTCAATTCGTCGAAAGTTCCCTCGAAAACCGCGTATCCGCCCGCCGCGCCGCCCGTCGGTCCAAGCTCCACAAGCCAGTCGGCGAGCTTCACGAAGTCGGGGTGGTGCTCTATTACGATTATCGTGTTGCCGGCGTCGCGCAGTTCGAAGAGCAGTTTGAGGAGTTTGTCGATGTCGTCCCAATGCAGTCCCGTGGTGGGTTCGTCGAGAATGTAGAGGGCGCGTCCGTGCGTGCGCCGCGAGAGTTCGAGCGAAAGTTTTATCCTCTGCGCCTCGCCGCCCGAAAGCGTGTTTGCGGGCTGTCCGAGCCTGATGTAGCCAAGCCCGACGTCGCTGAGCGTTTTGAGCTTTGCGACAATCCGCGGGTACGCCGCGAACACGCCCAGCGCCTCGTCTACCGTCAGGTTCAGGGCTTCGGCGATGTTCAGCCCCTTGTAGCGCACTTCGAGCGTCTCGCGGTTGTAGCGTTTGCCGCCGCACGACGGGCAGGTGATGTAGACTTCGCCCAAAAACTGCATGTCGAGGCAGATTGAGCCGTCGCCGCGGCAGTGCTCGCAGCGTCCGCCCTTGACGTTGAAACTGAACCGCCCCGCCGAGTAGCCGCGCATTTTTGCAAGCGGCGTCTGGGCGTAAAGCTCGCGCAGGAGGTCGAAAAGCTTTGTGTAGGTTGCGGGGTTCGAGCGCGGGCTTTTGCCTATCGGCGACTGGTCTACGCGCACGCAGGTGTCGAAGTTGTCGAAGCCCGCGATGCCGCCGTGCGCCCCCGCGATTTCCTTTGCGCCGTTCAGCTTTGCGGCGGCGGCCTTTGCGAGAATGTCGTTCACAAGCGTGGATTTTCCAGAGCCTGATACCCCGCAAACCACGGTGAACAGCCCGACGGGGAATTTTACGTCGATGTTTTTGAGGTTGTTTTCCCTCGCCTTTTTGACCGTGAGCCAGCCGTTTGCGGGCGAGAGCCGCGGCGACGGATGCCCGATTTTCGCGCGTCCCGAAAGGTACATTCCCGTGCGCGACGTTTTCGATTTCAGGCAGTCGGCGAGAGTTCCGTTGAATGTAAGCTCGCCGCCCTTTTCGCCCGCTTCGGGGCCGAGTTCCACAACCCAGTCCGCCGCGCGGAGGGCGGCTTCGTCGTGCTCGACAAGCAGGACAGAGTTCCCCCTGTCTTTGAGCGTTTTGAGCGCGCCTATCAGCATTGCGTCGTCGGACGGGTGAAGCCCGATTGTCGGCTCGTCGAGGACGTATGTAACGCCCGTCAGGTCCATTCCGAGCTGCGTTGCGAGCCTCGCGCGTTGCGCCTCGCCGCCCGAAAGCGTAGACGCCTCGCGGTCGAGCGAGATGTACGAAAGCCCCACCGTGTTCAGGAATCCGAGCCTGTCGCGAAGCCCGTTTACGGCGTCGCGCACGCTGTCGTATTTTTTCAGGCTTTCGAGCGACTTTACAAACGCCAGCGACTCCGCCACGCTCATCGCGCAGAATTTGTCGTACGAGACGCCCTCCACAAACACGTTGCGCGTGCGCTCCGAAAACCTCGCGCCGCCGCAGACGGGGCACTCCGACGACATCTGGAACACCGAAAGCCTTGCGCGGAGTCCGTCGCTAGTCGTTTCCGCGCAGAGCCTGTCCACCTCGGCGAGGACTCCCCCGAAATGCACTTCCGCCGCCTTGCAGTTTCCGCGTTTGAGCCGCAGAAAATACGTCCGCGAGTCGTCCCCGTAGAGCAGGGTTTTCCGCGTTTCGGCGGGGAGGTCGCGCCACGGAACGCTTGTGTCGAACGGGATTTGTTCGGCGAGCTGCCGCAGAATCCTGTTGTGGGCAATTATTATGCTCTTCGCCCCGACCCTCCACGCCTTGATTGCGCCTCCCGCGACGCTTTTGGAGTCGTCGGGCACGGCGAGCTTTTCGCTCGTGCGCATTACGCGCCCGATTCCGCCGCAGAATTTGCACGCGCCGTCGGGGTGGTTGAACGAGAAGTTTCTCACGGTAAGCGGCGCGTAGATTTCGCCGCATTTTTCGCAGGCAAACGCCGTGCTTAGCACAAGCTCGCCGCTTTTGCCGCCGGCGGAGTACGCGGCAAGAGCCTTGTCCGCGCCCTCGCGGAGCGCGAGTTCGAGCGAGTCCGCAATTCTACCCCGCGCCGCCGACGAGAGCGGAAAGCGGTCTATCACGAGGTCGAGTTTCAAAAGTTTTTCGGACTTGAATTTTTCGAAAAGCTCGCGTTCGGCGGCGGGGTCGTCAAGCTCGAAGATTTCGCCGTTGAGACGCGCCCTCTGCCACGCCCGCTGGCGCAGGCTTTTGATTTCCGCCTTCGCCGCGGCGGGCTTGAACGAGCCGCGCGGCGCGAGAATGTAAACGCGCGAGCCTTGCGGAAGCGCGAGCACCGCGTCTACGCATTCGTCCACGCTTCGGCGCGAGATTTTTCCGCCGTCTTTGGGGCAGCGCTGCTCTCCCGCAAGGCTCCAAAGCACCCTTGCGTAGTCGGCTATTTCGGTGAGCGTTGCGAGCGTGCTGCGCGGGTTCGAGCCGAGCGACTTCACCTGCTCTATCGCGATTACAGGCGACAGCCCGCGAATCGACTCCACCGCGGGTTTGTCTATCTGGCTGAGCAGCCGTCGGGCGTCGGCTGAGAGGCTCTCCATGTATTTTCTGTACCCATCCGCGTAGATTGTATCGAACGCAAGCGACGATTTTCCCGATCCGCTCCGACCCGTGAACGCCACGATTTTCCCGCGCGGAATGTCGAGGTTGACGTTTTTTAAATTATGCTCGCGCGCGCCGCGTATCTCCATTTTTTCGAAACCGCCGCGCGCCGCCGAAATATCCGAATTTGTTTGCATTGTTTTCCGATAGACACTTTATTTTTTACAAATGTTTACCGCTTTCCAGCAAAAACTTTTCGGCGCGGCGTTGGCGTGCCTCTCGATTTTCGCGATAGGCGCGTTCGTCGTGCTGTTGTTCGCGCTTCTTTCGGCGTTTCTGTCGAAATTCGGAGCGGTCGTAGCTCCCGTAGCCGCCGCGCTGATTCTTTCGTTCATTCTCTCGCCGCTTGTGGATTTTGTTTCGCGCAGGGCGCATGTGTCGGCTTCGGCGGCGTGCGGAATTGTCTGCGTTGCGGCGGCGGCGTGCGCGGCGGCTCTTGCGGCGTTCGCGCTTCCGCGGGCGGTTTCCGAAATCGGGGAAATCTGCGGCGAGCTTCCCGCTCTTGCCGAACGCGCGGCGCGCAACATCGCCGAACGCTACCCCGATTCGCGCGAAACCCTGCGCGGATACGTCGCCGAAATGAAACGCGCGGCGGCGGAGCATGCGTCGTTTGCGGCGGCTGCTGCCGCCGCGAAAAAGGTGCTCGAAACGGCGGTCGCGGCGACGGGCGGGCTTGTGTCGTTCTTCTCGTTCCTTGCGGCGTTTGCGGTCGTGCCGATTTACCTCTACTACATGCTTACCTCAAACTTCGACTTCTATTCGAAGCTCGAAAAAAACCTCGCGTTCGCCTCGCCCTCGGTGCGCGGCGACATCGTGTTTTTCGTACGCAGGTTTTCGGAAATAATGTCGGCGTTTTTCAGGGGGCAGCTGCTGATTGCGCTGATTATGGGCGTGCTGTACGGATTCGGATTTTTGTCGGTCGGGGTGTCGTACGGATTTTTGCTCGGATTTTTCGCGGGCATTTTGAACCTCGTTCCCTACCTCGGAACGGTCGTGGGGCTTGGCACTATTTTGCCCATCGCGCTGTTGCAGTCCGACGGCGGATGGCTCACGGCTCTCGCGGCTTTGGGCGTTTTCTGTGCGGTTCAGTGCTTGGAGGTATACGTTCTCACGCCGCGTATCATGGGCGACCGCACGGGGCTTCACCCGACGGTCATTATATTCTCGATGTTCTTTTGGGGAATCGCCCTCGACGGCATTCTGGGCATGGTTTTGGCAATTCCGCTTACGGCGTTTGCGGCGGCGGCGTGGGACAGGGTTTTGCTCCGCAGGTTTTCGGCGGATTCCCCCGTCCAAACTGCGGAGTAGTTGGACTATTTTGACATTTGCCGAAATCGCGCGTTTTATTCTTTGACGCCTTCGCGGGAACGTAAAATAAATACGCCGACAACGGGGCGCATGCGCCGCCCCGCGCAGTTTTCAATTTTAATCTCCGAAAATGAGAATCACAGAACAACCATCACACTACTCGAATTTGGACAAAATGTCCACGCTCGAACTTTTGCAAGGCATAAACGCCGAGGATAAAACCGTGGCTTTTGCGGTCGAAAAATGCATTCCGCAGATTGCGCGGCTCGTAGACGGCGCGGCGGAGAGAATGCGCTCGGGCGGCAGGCTTTTCTACATCGGCGCGGGCACGAGCGGCAGGCTGGGCGTTGTGGACGCTTCGGAAATTCCCCCGACATACGGCGTTCCCGACGGCGTGGTAATCGGTCTGATTGCGGGCGGCGACGGCGCGATACGCAAGGCGGTCGAAAACGCCGAGGACGACGCCGAACAGGGCTGGCGCGACATTTTAGCCTACAAGCCGGTTCCGAACGACACTCTTGTGGGCATTGCGTCTTCGGGGCGCACCCCCTACGTTCTGGGCGCGATTGAGAACGCGCGGAAGCTCGGCATGCTCACCGCGTGCGTTGTCTGCAACCCCGATTCGGCAATCGCGGCTACATGCGAAATCCCGATAGCGGCTGTCGTCGGCCCCGAATTCGTGACGGGCAGCACGCGCATGAAGTCGGGCACGGCGCAGAAGCTTGTGCTCAACATGATTTCGACTTCTATCATGATAAAATTGGGGCGCGTGCGCGGCAACAAAATGGTGGACATGCAGCTTTCGAACGAAAAGCTCGTGGACAGGGGCGCGAGAATGATTATGGACGAAACGGGGCTTGGCGACTACGACAGAGCGAAGTCGCTTCTGCTCGAGCACGGCTCGGTTCGCGCTGCGGTAGACGCATACAGGGGGGATTGATTTATGTATCCGCTTTGGCTTTTGCTTTTGGTTCTCGGCGTCTATACAGCCGCTATGTTCGGAGTGTCGCATCTGACTTCGCGCGGCGGTTCGGCGAACTCTTTTTTCGGGCGGGACAAAAAAGCCCCGTGGGCGGTCGTAGCCTACGGCATGGTTGGCACGGCGATTTCGGGCGTCACTTTCGTGTCCGTCCCCGGGAATGTCATGCGTCAGAACTTCTACTACATGCCGCTCGTGTTCGGCTTTGTTGTGGGGTATATCGTGATAGCAAAGCTGCTGTTGCCGCTCTATTTCCGCATGAACATTACGTCGATTTACGCGTATTTGGGCAAACGCTTCGGGCGGATTTCGCACGAAACGGGAACTTCGGTGTTCATGGTCTCGCGCGTGCTTGGGGCGGCGGTGAGAATTTTCGTTGTAATCCTCGTGCTCTACACTTTCGTGCCGAAGTCGGAGTCTTGGGTGTTGCACTCGTCCGCCGACATTCTTTTGTTCGCGTTCGTGGCGTTCGTGTTTCTTGCGGTGCTCTATTTGTACACTTACAGGGGCGGCGTAAAAACCGTCATCTGGACCGACGTTTTGCAGACAACTTTCATGATTGCGGCGGTCGCCTTCACGATTTTTTTCGTGTGCAAAAACATGGGCTGGAATTTCTCGGAAATGGCGTCGGCGGTCGCCGGGGCGGACAACCCCAACGTTGCGGGGACGCGCTTTTGCGACATGTTCGACATGCGCTGGGACTCCGCTACAAACGTTTTCAAGCAGCTTGTGGCGGGCGTGTTTGTAACCGTCGCGATGATGGGTCTGGACCAGTCGATGATGCAGAAATCGCTTTCGTGCGCCGACATAAAATCGGCGCAAAAAAACTTCTATTCGCTCGGCGCGATTCAGCTTGCGGTCAATTATTTCTTTCTGCTTTTGGGCGCGCTGCTTTGCATTTATGTGGATAAAATCGGCGGCATGGCGGGCTTGGGGCTTGAAAAAACCGACGAAATTTTCCCCGCCGTCGCGAGCCGCCAAATGGGGCTTTTCGGCGGAACGCTGTTTCTGGTGGGGCTTGTGTCGGCGTCGTATCCGAGCGCGGCGAACGCGCTTACCGCGCTTACGACTTCGTTCTGCGTAGACTTCCTCAAATTCGAAACGCGCTCCGACCTCTCCGAAAAACGCAGGGTATCCCTGCGCAATTCCGTGCACGCGGCGTTCGCGGTGCTGTTTTTCGCGATAATCGTCGCGCTCTACATAATAAGCAACGACGCCGTCGTGAACTTGGTCTACAAGCTCGTCGCCTACACCTACGGGCCGCTCTTGGGCATGTTCTTTTTCGGCATGTTCACAAAGTACGACGTAATCGACCGCGCCGCGCCGTACATCGCGGTTGCCTCCCCCGCGCTCTGCTTCGCCGTCAACTGGACAACCTCCGCGCTCTTCGGCTTCGACTTGGGCTTCTCGCTCCTCATCTTAAACGGCGCGCTTACGGCATTCGCGCTCTGGCTGTTCAGAAAAAGATAATGGCGGAATCTTTTGCAAAGGACGTTTCGACTTCCGAACTGCTCTCGCGGTTTTTCGACGAAAGCGTGTCGTCGGAGCTTTGCAAAAGCTGTCCGAACTACGGCGCAAAATGGTCGTGCCCGCCGTTCGAAACGCCGTGCGGATACCGGAAATTTCCGACGGTTCGGCTGTTGTTGCGGCGCGTCGCGGCGTCGGGGGCGATAGCCGACGCCTACGACGCGGAACGCGCGGGCTTCGACGCCGAAATTCTCGCGGCGGAGTCCGCGCTCGGCGGCTTGGGCATGTACGCGGGCAGCTGCATTCTTTGCGGAACATGCGCTCGCGCGTCGGGCAGGGCGTGCCTGCACCCCGACAAAATGCGGACTTCGTTGGAGGCGGTCGGCTTCGACGTTTCGAAAATCTCGCGCGAAATTTTCGGCGTCGGCATAGAGTGGGGCGCGGATTCGCGCAAGCCGCGTTTTGCCACGCTTCTCGGCGCGGTTTTTTACGGCGTCCGCCGCGTCTGAATTTTGCGCCGCGCGGCGTTCCGCCTTTCGGCTTGATTTCCGCCCGATATTTGGCAGTCTCTGTTTGTTGTGAAAGACACGCGCGAAAAAATCCTCGAAAAAACCTTCATGCTCCTCATTCGCAAGGGCTACGATTCCGTATCCGTAAGCGACATTCAAAAGGAGCTTGGTATGTCGCGCGGGCTTCTCTACTGCTATTTCAAAAACAAGTCCGACCTCATCTTGGCGGCGTGCACCCAGTACTTTTTCGACGGCTACCTCACCACCATCGACTTGGACGAAATCTCGTTTCGCGACTTCATTTTGCACGTCATAAACGTGCATAAAAACATAGCCTGTTGCGGGCGGACGCGCTTCGACATTCTCAAATACAACACGCTTTATTCCGCCGTAATCATGCGCGAGCCGCGCTTTAAAAAGTACGCGTTGGGAGAGTTCGCAAAGGCGGTTCGCGTGATAGACAACGCAAAAAAGCGCGGCGAAATAAAACAGCTGCCCACAAATTTCGTGGGGGCGACAATACTTTCGATTCTCGGACGCACTACCTATATTACCGAAACTTCGGGCGACGACTATGTGCGCCGCCGCATAGCGGAGGATTTGTTGCGGTTCTACGACCTTGTGAAAGAGTCGGACTCCGATTCGCGCGGGCGGCATGCTCCGCAAACTGCGGCGTCAAAACCGCGCCGCCCAACCGCCGCAAAGCCGAGGCGAACCCAAGCCGGCGCGTCTTCGCGGTAGGGCGGCCATCTCCCGCGCTTTGCGTAGTGTCGGAAATTTGCGCATGCGCCGCTCGGTATCTTTTAATGGCGGGCGCAATATTAATTTCCGCGCTTCCGACGCTTGTGTGCGGCGCAGATGCGCAACGAAAATTAAGCTCAAAGCTTCTTTTTCGCCGTATCGACTGCGACTCAGGCGGGATTAATCCGCGCAAAGTATGCCGCTTCTTCCGCCGCAGTCCGGCGTTTTGCGGCTTTTGCTTTTGCGGGGTTGCTCTTGGAAATCTTTTCCCGCCGTTTTGCACGCCGCGCGGCTAAATGAACGTTCATTCAGTATTTTTCTTGACACTGAACGATTGTTCAGTGTATCCTGCGCGTACAATGAAAATTAAGGACATGAAAAAGGCAATATTCGCGGCTTCGGTTTTAGCCGCTACAACGGCGTTCGGCGCGGGCTTTCAGGTGCTCGAGCAGGGCGCGTCGAACATGGGAACGTCGATGGCGGGAGCTACCGTAAACGCCAGCAACGACGCCTCCGCGGCGTATCTCAACCCCGCCGCGGTTTCGTTTATCGACATGGAAGTCGGGCAGACGATGGTCTCCACGGGGCTTTCGGCGGTTCTGCCGACGCTCGGAATGTCGAAGGACGGCAAGAACTATGACTGCGCGCGCAATTCGTTCGTGCCGAACATTTTTACGGTTCACAAATTCACCGAGGAGCTTTTCGGCTCGATTTCGGTAACCGCGCCTTTCGGCCTTGAATCCCAGTACGACTCCAACTGGATTGGCAGGCAGCACGGCGTGCACAGCTACATGCTGACTATCGACATCAACCCCAGCGTTGCGTACAAAGTCAACGACTGGCTCACAATCGGCGGCGGCGTCAGCGCGCAGTACGCCTACTGCAAATTGACGCAGGGCATTGCCGCGGTTCCGTTCGGAGAGGCAATCGCGCTCAACGCAAGCGGCTGGGGCGTTGGCGGCAACATCGGCTTTACTGTGGAATACGCCGAGGGCGGACGCTTCGGCTTCCAGTGGCGCAGCGAAGTTTGTCAGGACGTAGACGGCACGTTCAGGCTCATGGACGTAGACCGCGGCGACATCACGGCGTCGGTCTCGCTTCCGCAGACTTTCACGGTGGGCGTCTACCAGCGTCTTTTCGGCGACTTGGAAAACTTCGCAGTCATGGCGGACTACTCGTACACTGCGTGGTCGTGCTTCGAAAATCTGGACATTTATCAGGGCTCTTCGCTGATTTCGCACACGGCGGAAAACTGGAAGGACACCTCGCGCGTGTCTGTCGGCTTGCACTACTATCCCGAAGAAATCGAGGATTTGACCCTGCGCTTCGGCGTCTGCTACGACGAAAGCCCCGTAAAGGGCGCGCAGTACCGAACCGTACGCATTCCCTGTTCCGACCGCATTTGGTTCTCGACGGGCTTCGGATACGACCTTGCCGAAAACATCAAGCTCGACATGGCGTATGTGTACATCATGACAATCGGCAACAGCGAAATCGCGCCCTCGCAGTACGGCGGTTCGGCGGGAGACTCGGCGCACTACTACGGGCACATTCACGTCATTTCGGCGCAGCTGAGCTTTTTGTTCTAATCTAAATCTTGTATAAATGCTATCGCGGCGGGATTTATTTGCGAATCCCGCCGCTTCTTTTTTTGTCGGACGGCTCCCGATTAATGGAGGGTGTCGCGCTCGACGTTTTTGAGCTTTCCGCCCTGTCTGTTGTGTTTGTTTTTCGACAGTTTGTCGCAGCTTTGCGCGTTGCATTCGGGCTTTTTCTGCTTTTGCTTCGCCGCGCCCGCGCAGTCTTTCTGTCCGCACTGCTGGGTTTGTTGCGCGGTTTTTGCCGCGCACGATTCCCCGCCGCATGCCGCGAACGCCGCGCAGGCGAAGAATGCCGCGCACAATAACGTTATGATTTTTTTCATGTTTATCCTTTCGTCCGCATGATGTCGGCGGAAAACGCGAAAGGATAAGCCGACTAAGCCCGCTTTTTTTCGAAGCCTATAAGATATTCAAGATTGCCGTCTCCGC
>JAJXPD010000039.1:0-4771 GCA_021641325.1 Opitutales bacterium | reverse complement strand
ATTTGTATGGAACTGACTGGCATGGCCAGCGCATTGTCGGAAACGTGCTTTTTGATTTTTTCGAGAGCCTGTTTCCTTAGGCCGCCGTCGCGCAGAACGCCCCTGTTTTTGCGCATTACCGACGGCGACGTTTCGAACTGCGGCTTCACGAGGCATACGGCAGTTCCAGACGGTTTGAGGACATTCCAGAGCCTGTCGAAAACCTTTTCGAGCGAAATGAACGAGAGGTCGGCGCAAACGAAGTCGAAGAGTTTGCCGTCGAAAAATTCGGGGGACACGTCGCGAATGTCGGTTTTTTCGAAATTGCGCACGCGGGGGTCGGCGAGCAGTTTTGGGTGCAGCTGTCCCGCGCCGACGTCCACGCAGTACGAGCACGCCGCGCCGCGCGACAACGCGCAGTCCGTAAATCCGCCGGTAGACGCGCCCGCGTCGAGAATTTCCGCACCGCGCAGGTCCATTCCGAACGCGTCGAGAAAGCCCTCCAATTTAAGCCCCGCGCGGGAGACGAATTTCAGAGTCTGGGCGTCCGCCACAACCGAAAGCTCGGCGTCGTCTGGGAGTTTGCGCGAGGGTTTGTCTACGGGCTTTCCGCCGCAGAGAAGCTTGCCCTCCTCTATGAGAGCGCGGGCTTTCGAGCGGCTTTCGGCAAGCCCGCGGGCGGCGGCGAGTTCGTCGGCGCGTGTCATTTCGCCTGCTTGGGTTTGTAGGTGATTTCGAAATACTGCGGAATGCCGTCTTCGCTGTTGCGTATGTTTTCGACAGCCGTTCCGCCCTCGGTAATCAGGGTGTAGACAAGCGCGCCCAGCCCGAAGAGGAACGCCGCGACAATCGCCGTGCCGATTGCCGCAAACAGCAGTCCGCCGCGTCCGCGCTTGAACGTCGGCGCCATTCCCTTGAAGCCTTTTGTGTAGGTCTTCGACTTCGCGATAACCCTGTTTTCGTCTATCATCATCACTTGGTATTTTCGGACGAAACCGCGCGTTTTCAAGCCAAAAGAGTGATTGACAAGACGCGCCGCCGTTTTAATGTATTTTCGACTTTTCGGGGGGATTTGTCGGATTCTTCATGTTTCCTTGCTTTGCCCTCCGCGGGGGATTGACCTATGAAAAAAACATTTGCATTTGCGACAGTTTCCTTTTTTGCGTTCGCCGTTTCGCTTTGCGCCGACGTCAAAATGCCGCGCATATTCTCGAACGGCATGGTGCTCCAGCGCGGCGAACCAGTCAACGTTTGGGGAACGTCCGCGCCGAACGCGAAAATAGAGGTGTCGTTCGCGGGCGCGAAAACGTCGGCGACGGCTGGCGCGGACGGAGGCTGGAGCCTGAAACTTCCGCCGATGGAGGCTTCGCAGGAGTGCCGAAACATGATTGTTTCCGAAAACGGAGTGCCCAAAAAGAACTTTTCCGACGTGCTTGTCGGCGAGGTCTGGATTGTCGGTGGGCAGAGCAACATGGCGTTTTCGCTCAAAGGCATGGCGGGCGCGAAGGAGATTATCGCAAACGCAAACAACGCGCTCATTCGCTATTTCAATCAGGGCGGAACTCCGCAAATGCGGAGCATGGACGGCATCGGGAAAAATCCCGAACCCGACACCGTGAAAGGCTCCGGTTGGCTTGTGTGCTCGCCCAAAAACGCCGAATACTCGTTCGCCGCCGTTCCCTACATCTTTGCCCGCGACATCGCAAAAAAACTCAACATTCCCGTCGGCATAGTCTACACGGCAATTCCCGGAACGCGCATGGTATCCTGGATTCCGCGCGGCGATTTCGAAAACAACCCCGACTTCGCGGGCGAAAAGGCGGCGTTCGAGGCGCGGCTTAAAAGATACGACTCCAAGGCGGCCGTCGCGAAATTCGAGGACGACGTCCGCACATATCCCGCCCGCGTTGAAAAGGCCAAAAAAGAGGGCAAACGCCCGCCCGAAGCGTGGACGGTTTCCGAAAATCTGCGCCCGTGGAGCGACTCTCCCGACAAGTGGGCGACCCCGTGCATGCTCTATAATATCAGAATCAGCCCGATTAAAAAATTTACCGCCCGCGGAATCTTCTGGTATCAGGGCGAGTCCGACTCCGCCGCCGGCGCGAAGTTCGGGGAGCTTTTCGGTGGCTTTGTGAAGGTGTGGCGCAGGGAGCTCGGCAAGCCCGACATGCCCTTCGTGTTCGTCCAGCTGCCGTCGTTCAACGGCAAAAATTGGAGCGAAGTGCGCTTGGGCCAGCAGGCTGTCGCCGACAAGCTTTCGAACATGTTTATGGCGGCTACAATCGACACGGGCGATGCCGACGACATCCACCCCAAAGACAAACTCGCCGTCGGCGAACGCTCCGCCGCGCTTGCGCTGGCGAAAGTCTACCGCGTTTCGGGCGTGCGCTCCGCCGCGCCCTCGGTAAAGGGCGTCCGCTTCGACGGCAATTCGGCGACGGTCGATTTCAAAACGGAGGGCAGGCTTGTCGCGCGCGGAAATTTGAGGGGCTTCGAAGTGAGGTCGGGCGGCAAGTGGCTTCCCGCCGGGGCGAAACTGCGCGGGAACTCGGTCGTCGTGTCGGCGGCGGATAAATCCGCGAAAATCGACGGCGTGCGCTACCTCTACAAAGACTGGGCGAAGCCCGACGTGTCGCTTTTCGACGACGCGGGGCTACCCGCGTATCCGTTTTCAAAATAAAATTTCCGCCCGCGCGGCGCAGGGAGAGCCGGCGGGGTTTCGACAACAACACACATCGGCGTTTTTCTCCCGACGCGTTTTAGACAAATCATGAAACAGAACATTCGCTCTTTAATTGCCGCGCTTTCGGCGTTGGCGGCAACGTCGGCGTTCGGCGAAATCAAGATGCCGAAAATATTTTCGGACGGCATGGTGCTCCAGCGCGGCATGCCCGTGAAAATCTGGGGAACAGCGGACGCGAACGCGTCGGTTGACGTGGAGTTCGCGGGCGCAAAAAAATCGGCGAAGGCGGGCGCGGACGGCAAATGGCTTGTTGTGCTCGACAAAATGCCTGCAAGCAAAACTCCCCGCGCCATTACCGTCTACGAAAACGGAAATGCGGGCGCAAAAATCGGCAACGTGCTTGTCGGCGAAGTCTGGATTGCGGGCGGACAGAGCAACATGGGCTGGGTTCTCGAAAACACGACCGACGCAAAGGCGGCGTTCGAACGCGCCAAAAAAAACAAAATTCTGCGCTACTTCAAACAGTCGCCCCGCGCGATTGCGCGAACCCCGCAGGAAGACTCCCCGAAAGGCGCAATGTGGGAACGCGCCGACGTCGGCAAATGCGCGTTGCATTGGAGCGCGGTAGGCTTCTATTTCGGCGAAAAAATTTCCGAGGCTCTCGACGTTCCCGTCGGCATTGTGGGCACGCCGCTCGGCGCGACGGCAATGGCGGCGTGGGTTGACGAAGCCGCCGCCGGAAAAAACGAATACATGAAAGGCGTCTACGAAAGCTTCAAAAAACGCGCCGACAAATACGACGAAAACGCCTACCGCGCCGCCCTCAAAACCTACGAGGAAAAAGTCGCCGCGCTCGAAAAGGAGAACGCCGAGCGCAAAAAGCAGGGGCGGCCTCCGAAGAAATTGCAGTGGGACTACAAAAGGCCGAACAAAATTTCGCCCGTACCGTACTTCCGCACGCCCGTTTGGAACTACAACGCGAAAGTCGCGCCGCTTCGCGACTTGGCGGCAAGGGGCATAATCTGGTATCAGGGCGAGTCCGACACGCTCGAACCCGCCGTGCTCCACTTCGAATCGCAGCTGAAACTTCTGATTTCGGCGTGGCGCGGATATTTCGAAAAACCCGACATGCCGTTCATTATGGCGCAGCTTTCGTCGTTCGTTTCCTCCCCGAAAAACAAGTGGGCGGAGGCGCGCGCCGCGCAGCTTGCGGTTGCCGCAAGCGTTCCCAACGTGTACGCAATTCCCACGATAGACAGGGGAGAGTCTAACGACATTCACCCGAAAGACAAGACGACCGTCGGGCTGCGCATGGCAAACGTCGCGCTTTCTCAAGTCTACGGAGCAGCTACGCCGAACCCGTTTGCGCCGCAGTTTAAATCCGCCGAATATTCGGGCGGAACGGCGGCGGTGTCGGTCGAGTCGCGCGGGCTGAAAATCGAGTCGCGAGGGGAACTGCGCGGCTTCGAGGTCTTGGCAAACGGCAAGTGGGCGAAAGCCGACGCAAAGCTCGACGGCGGGAAAATCGTCCTCAAAAGCCCCGACGGCGCGGACGTTTCGGGCGTCCGCTACCTCTGGAAGAACGACCCGCTCTCCGAAATCTGCGTGTTCGACTCCGGCGGGCTTCCCCTTTACCCCTTTGAAAATCTTAAAAAATAGGAAATAAGCATATGAAAAAATACATACTGATGATTTCGGTGTTGGCGGCAGCGTCGGCGTTCGGCGAAATCAAGATGCCGAAAATATTTTCGGACGGCATGGTGCTCCAGCGCGACATGCCCGTAAAAATCTGGGGAACTGCGGACGCGAACGCGTCGGTTGACGTGGAGTTCGCGGGTGTCAAAAAGTCGGCAAAAGCGGGCTCGGACGGCAAATGGAGCGTTTTGCTCGACAAAATGCCCGCAAGCAAAACCCCGCGCGAGCTTGGCGTTTCGGAAAACGGAAAGCCCGGCAAAAAGATTTCCGACGTGCTCGTCGGCGAAGTCTGGATTGCGGGCGGGCAGAGCAACATGGAGTGGAGGCTTCGCGCCACAACCGACGCGGACGCCGCGAAAGCCCGCGCCCACTATCCGACAATGCGCTACTTCAACCAGCCAGCAAAGGCTTCCT
>JAJXPD010000197.1 GCA_021641325.1 Opitutales bacterium | reverse complement strand
TTTTCGCCGACTCCGAGGAATTTCGCCAAATCGCGCAGTTTTATAGAATCGCGCGTACCGAACGACCAGAAATCCAGCATGTCGATGCAGTTTGCGTTCAGGCGGACGCGCCCGTACGAAACCTTGAAAAGGGATTTTGGAACGGAAACGCCGAGTTTCCACGAGCGGCGGACCAGAAAGGGTATGTCGAAGGAATTCGAGTTGAAGCCGACGAGCTTTTGCAGGAACGCGCCGCGGTATGTGACCGCGTTCCAGAATGCCGTCAGTATCGACGCCTCCTTCCCCTCGAGAACCGTTATGTCGTTTTCGTCCGTGCAGTATCCGACGGCGAGGACTTTTCCCGTAGTCGCCGCCAGCGCCGCCTTTTTGAACCATTCCGACTCCTTTTTCGCGAGAGCTTCGGCGATTTTTGCCTCGTCCTTGTAGTTTTTGGGCTTCTCGAATTCGGGCATGAACGTTTCGATTTCCGCGCGCGGAAGCGGTCCGGTCTCTATGTCGAAATACACGGGAGGTCTTTCGAAGTCCATGTCAGTTGTCCCTCCCGATCTGCGCCGCGACCTCGAGCGCCTTCGACATAAATTCCTTCGGCTTTGCCTTTATCGATGCTATCCGTTCGGCGGAAAGGTTTTTCCATGTTTCCCCCGCGCCTATCCAGCCCCACGCGCGCAGGGCAATGTCGGCCTCCTCGGAATGTCCGCCTATTATCGACTCCAAGTCGGATGGGTAGTCCATCGGGATTTCGTCGCCGGAGTTTTCGGCTTTCGGCGAAGCCTCCGTTTTGCCGAGCCTCCAAGCGTCGAGAAGTTCGCCGGTGCGTTCCGTGATTTCCTCTATCTTGCCGTCGAACATCCGCGTTCTGTCCTTCGACGCCACCGCCTTGTGGTTCATGTCCAAATCAAGCACGAGCGAGAATTCGAACTCGATGCCGTCCCTCATAATCGGGGCGAGCCCGACTTTGCGTATCGACTTTTTGCCCCTTTCGTCGGTGTCGATTGCGTAGTCCATCTTCGAGCGCATACAGCAGATTATGTGCATTTTCGACGAGAGAATCGCCTGCAGGACGTTTTCGAACTTGTTTCCGGCGTTCGCCCAATTCGTGTAGGAATTGCCGCCGCGCATGTCGAGTTTCGATTTGTATTCCAGAATCGCCTGCCAGACGTGCGAGAACGAGTCTATTACGACGCAGTCGTAGCTGCCCGAGGCGTCCGCCACCGCCTTTATGAACTTGTCCTCCGTATACGGCGGTTCGACTACGCACACGTCGAAGTCGAACGAATCCGCATACAGTAGGGACGAGGAATTCTCCGTGTCGATTACGGCGATTCTGCCTTTCGGTCCGACGAGACCTCTGGCGAGCCTCAATGCCGCGGTTGTCTTGCCCGAACCGCTGGGTCCCGTAATCGCCAGTTTCAGATAGACCGCGCTCTTGTTTGCCCTCCTGAACGAACTAGCCATTCGACGCCTCCCTTCCGCTTCGGGCGTTTGATAGGGGTTTCTTTTTCGGACGGAATTTTCCCCCGAAAAATCCGCGCCTTAACGAATCCCGAAGTTTTCCCGAATGAACGCGCATTACGCGCGTCCGGACGACTTCTTCGGATATTATCATTTTGTCTGCCATTGTATTTCCTTTGATAGCGGCGGGCGGAATTGCCCGTCGGTTTATATGTTGTCCGGAAAATGTCAAAACGGCGCACCGATTTGCATTTTTTCGAAAAATTTCCGGATTCTTTCGATATCCCTGCGCAGTTTTCCGCGCGTGACTTTCAGGGTGCGCGCCGCTTCGGAGACGTTCTCCTCCATAAGGATTTTGCAGACGCCTTTCAGGTCGTCGGGCAGTTGCAATAGGGCGAATTCGATTTCCTCGAACCTGAACGGATCGTCGTCGAAGACACAAAAAAGCCCGGAAGCGTTTTCCGTTCCGGGCCTTTCCAAAAGTTCTTCGAGCGATGTTCGCCTGAAATATCCGCGCTTCTTCGCGAAGACGCGCCTTAGCACGTTGGGGGTCTGTCTCGACAAAAACGCCGACAGGTATGTCGGCAGCGAGGATTTCGTTTCGTCGTATGTCGCAAGGAACCTCCTTTCCACGGCGTTTCTGAAAGCGTCGGCGATTTCCTCCGTCTCCGTTTGGGGAAGATTATACCGCCTTGCGAGCTTTCGGGCTGTTATCTCTATCTGTTTCTCCGCATATGTTTCGATGCGGACCGACCGATTTTTATCAACCGCTCTTTCCATAGCGGCGACAAAAGTATTCTACATCAGCCGATACAAATTTTCACCAAAAAAAATTTTTGCGCCGTCCGCGGATTTTCCGGACAATATATGCGGTATGGAAACGCCGAAATTTTCGAAACGCGACAGGCGCAAACGCATCGCCGAAATCCTCGCAAAGGGGCTTTCTCGGTGTCTGGACGCCGAATACAAGTCAAGCAATATAAACGGCTTCGGGGAAAATAAAGATTCTCGATCTGTTGCTTATAAAGTTGATATTCCGCAAAATAGGAGCGTGAGTGTGTCCCGTGAGAACGAAAAACATAAATAGTTTGTTGTGGCGGGGATACGATATCCCCGAACCCGTCAAAGCGGAAATCAATCTGCTTTTCAATATGAGCGTAAACGAGCTTCGGGCGAAATACCGCGAAGTCTTCGGATACAATATGAATTCGCGGAACAAGGATTTTCTTCTACGCAAGATCGCCTGGAAAATACAGGCGAATCTTTTCGGAGACATTCCCGAAGAGCTGAAAATACGGGCGATAGAATCCGTCGATTTTTCCAGATTGAAAGTCCGGAATACGGCGAAAACCGTCTCCGCAGATTTTGAAAAAACCGGATTTGTCGAACGGAGAATGGAAACGTCAAGAGACAGGCGTCTGCCTATGCCCGGATCGATTCTCGCCAAAAATTACAACGGAAGAAAAATAGCCGTCAGGGTATTGGAAAAGGGATTCGAGTTCGACAACGAACATTACTCTTCGTTGTCCGGCATTGCGCGGAAGATTACGGGAACGAACTGGAACGGATTCAAATTTTTCGAACTATGAAAAATCAAATAGTGCAAAAGAAAATAAGGTGCGCCATATACACGCGAAAATCGGCGGCGGAAGGATTGGAGAAGGAATTCAACACGCTCGACGCCCAACGCGAAGCCGGAGAAAGTTACATACAGTCGCAAAAACACGAGGGCTGGATTGTCGTCGACAAGCATTACGACGACGGCGGATTTTCGGGCGGCAACATGGAGCGTCCCGCACTGCGGGAACTTTTCGACGACATTGAAAACGGGAAGATAGACATTGTGGTCGTGTATAAGGTCGACAGGCTTTCCCGCTCGCTAATGGACTTTGCGAAAATCATCGAGCTTTTCGAGAAGCACAGTGTATCCTTTGTTTCCGTAACGCAGCATTTCAACACGAAGGATTCGATGGGGCGGCTGACGCTGAACATTCTTTTGTCTTTCGCCCAATTCGAAAGGGAGCTGATTTCCGAAAGAACGCGCGACAAGATGTCGGC
>JAJXPD010000038.1:4342-15528 GCA_021641325.1 Opitutales bacterium | reverse complement strand
ACGCCAAGCTCTACGTCGCTTTCGAGCCGCGCAGCAACACGGCGAAAATGAACGTTTTTCAGGACGCTTTCGGCGAGGCTCTCGAACTCGCCGACGCCGCCTACATCGGGCACGCCAACACCGCAAAGACAGACCCCGCCCGACGCATAGACACCGCGGAAATGGCGGCAACCCACAACCCGAAAAAACTGCACGCTTTCGACTCAAACCAAGCCCTGCTTGAAAAGCTTTCCGCCGACATCTCCGCCGAAAGCGGAAAGTCCGTCTGCGTGTTTTTCAGCAACGGCTCGTTCGACGGTATCCACAAAAAATTCGCAGAACGCTTCGCTAACGCGTAGCCGCAAGGGCGGAGAATTCGCCGCCCCTCGCGGCGGTCTTTGCAGCTCTGCGCTGCTCCGAAGCACTACGCCGCTCAAAGCCGCGCTCAAAATTTTAAACAGCGCGTCGCGCAAACAAAAAACGCGCTCCGAAATCGGGGCGCGTTTTTGCGTGTCTTTTTGCAAGGTCTACTTCTTTGCGTAGTAGGCGTTGATTTTTGCGGCAACGTCCTTGTAGGAAATATCCGCCGAGTAGATTTCCTTGAACTCGTTGAAAGCCTGTTCGGGCTTGCCCATGAGCTCGTATGCGGTGCCGAGTTCGTATATGATTTCCTTTTTCGAGTCGTTCATAATCTTCGACTCTTTCTTGGCGGTTTCAAGCTGGTCTACCGCAAGGTCGTATTTCTTGCCCATCGTGAACGCCCTGCCCAAGCCAAGCAGCGACTGCGCGCGGACTTTCGGGCTGCGCTGCGAAATCTGGAACTGCATGATTGCCTCGTCGAGATTTCCGTCCTCGAACAGAAGCGTGCCGAGTTCGAAGCGGTAGCTGAAATCGTTGGGGTAGCGTTCGACCATCTGCTTTGCGTTTTCGAGCTTGATGTCGTGCTCCTGTTTTTTGAGTTGCGCAAGCTCCGCTTTGAGCTGTTCGTCCGACGGGTTTTCTTCGAGCTTCTTTGTGAGTTCGGCAATCTTTTTGTCCATCGACGAAACGAGGAAGCCCTGCTCCATTTTCTCGAACGTGGTGTCGCCCTTGCCGAGCGGCTGCTGGCGGGCCTTGCGGACGTATTCGAGGGCTTCGTCGAAGCGTTTGAGCGTGCGGAGGTGTCCGCAGATTTCGCGGTAAAGATTGATGTTTTCGGGGTCGGTCTGGATTTGCGCGGCGAGGCGTTCGACCATCTTGTTGAGGGTTTCCTCGTCGTTGACGGAGCTTGTCTCCTTCTGGCGGTTGAGGGTTTCCTCGGCGTCCTTGACTTTCTTTGTCGCGCTGACTTCCGTGTTTTCCCAGTCGCCCTTTTCCATCGTCTTGATGACCGACGCGCTGCGGGCAATCGCCTGCGCGTCGCCGTTGGACGGGTTCTTTTTGAGGATTCTTTCGCAGACCTGCATTGCGGCGTCGGGCTGTTTGCTCTTTACGAGCGCGTCGGCGAGCGACATCAGGATTTTCTCGTTGTCGGGCTTGAAGCGGGCGATAGCCTGATACGCCTCAGCGACCGTCCCCCAGTATTGGAGGCTTGCCGCGGCGTCCGCGAGCGTTTTGAGAACGGCTTCGTTTTCGGGGCACGCCGACAAAAGTTTTTCGGCCTCCGCCATCACTTCGATAGCCTGGCCCTTCTTGATTTTCGCGCCCGCCTGCATTGCGAACACCGCGCCCTGAATGGCCGCGCCGATTTTCGCAATCGGGTTGCCTTTGCCGAATTTTTTGAACTGCGCCTGACGCAGGATTTTTCTGACCTCCACGCACGACGGGTGTTTCGCCAAAACGGTGCAGCAAATGTCGATTACATATGCGGGGTTTTTGTCTATCGATTTTTCCGCGCTTTCGATTTGCCTGATAAAGCGCGGGTCGAGATTCTTGATTTGTTCTTCGATTACTTCGGGGGATGTGTTTTCGTCTGCCATACAAATTTCGGGAATTAAAAGTTGGAGATAAATTAAAGTCGGGCGGCGTTTACTGCAAGTCTATTTCAACCGCTTTTTCGAGTATTTTCATGCAGTCGCCGATTTTCGCGGCGTCCTTGCCCTCGACAAGCAGTCTGATTTTCTTTTCCGTGCCCGAATAGCGCACGAGCAGCCTGCCCTCTTTGCCCAGCGCGGACTCGCATTCGGCGATTGCCTTCGAGAGGTTTGCTGTCTCCGCAATCGGCGTTTTGCAAGCCACTTTCACGGCTTTCGAAACCTGCGGGTACATCGAAATTCCGCCGCGCAGTTCCGAGAGTTTGCCGCCCCTGTCCGCCATGACCGAAAGCAGCGCGAGCGCCGCAGCCAGTCCGTCGCCGCAGGGCGACACTTCCGAGAATATGAAGTGCCCCGAGTTTTCGCCGCCCACCGAGCAGCCGTGCGCGAGCATTTCGCGCATTACGAGCCTGTCGCCGATTCCGCTTCTGAAAACCGACACGCCGCTTTTTGCGAGCGATTCGTCAAGCCCCATGTTGCTTTGGAGGGTCGTGACGATTGCGTTTGATGCGAGCGCGCCGCGCTCCTTTGCGTCGAGGGCGATTAGCCCAAGAATTTCCTCGCCCTCCAAAATCGAACCCGTTTCGTCGGAAACCACTACCCTGTCGCCGTCGCCGTCGTGCGCAAAGCCGACGTCCGCGCCCACGCGCCTGCAAAGTTCGGAAATTTTTTCGGGGTGCTGGCTGCCGATTCCGTCGTTGATGTTAAGCCCCGTCGGCTCGCAACCCGCCTCGAAGACCTCCGCGCCGTATTCGGCAAAGACTTTCGACGAAATTTTGCTCGTCGCGCCGTTCGCCATGTCAATTGCGACTTTCAGCCCTTTCATAAAATTCTTCGGGAAAATCGACGCCATTTTTTTTGCGTACTCGTTGCGGGCAAACGCGCCCGTCTCTATTTTGCGGGGCGCAAAAGTTTTCGGCGCGTAGGACGCGTCGGGGCGGTAGTGTTTTTCGAGCAGAGCTTCGAGGCGCTCCTGCGCGTCGTCCTCGACCTTTCTCGCGGCGGAGTCGAAAAATTTAATGCCGTTGTCGGTGTGCGGGTTGTGGGAGGCGGTAATCATTGCGCCCATTGCCGCCCCGCGCGATAGCACGCCGTATGCGAGCGCGGGCGTGGGCAGAACGCCCAAGTCTTCAAACTCCGCGCCGCCCTTTTCAAGCCCGCCGCAGAACGCCGCTTTGAGCGCGTCGGTCGAAGCGCGGGTGTCGCCGCCTACCACTATTTTTCCGCCGCCGTTTTCGGCGAGGTATTCCGCCGCCGCGACGCCCAACGCCGCGAAAAACGGCTCGCTGATTTCCGTATCCCCGTATGTTCCGCGGATACCGTCCGTTCCGAAATATTTCATTGTCAGTCCCTCCTTCGGGTGTGTTTTTGTATTATGTCGGAAAGCTCTTCGGGCGAGGCGTCTTCAAGCTCCTTGCCGCGCCGTTTGAGGTCTTCGAAAGTTTTTATGACGGTTTCGGTCATGGCGTCGTGGGTTTCCTCCGTGCCTCCCACGAGCAGGAATTTCTCCGCCTGTGTTATGCGTTTTTGTCCGTCCGAGTCGAGACCGATTCCGAACAGTTTTGATTTTCCGTCGTTTGCGCGCATTTTAAAGTTCCCCCTCCTCGTCGTCGTCGGCGGCGGGTTTTTCGTCGCCGATTTTCTCGCAGTATATTTCGCCGAAGCCTTCGTCCTGCCTGATAAAAAGGCGTTTGAGCCTTGTGAGTTCGAGCATCGCAAGGAACGTCGCCATTAGCGACACCAAGCCCGTTTTCTTTCCCTCGAACAGCGACGAAAACGTGAATTTGCGCTCCCCGAAGTTCAAAATATATTCCATTCTGTCGGCGACCGTCACGTTTTCGTTCGTGATTTCGCCCTGCACGAGTTTTTCGGCGAGTCTGCGCAAAATCAGGTTGAACGCCGTCCAAATCTCCATTTTGTCGGACGCCTTCAAGGGTCTGTCGGCTACGATTTCCTTGTCCGAAATCCTGCGCTCCCCGAAGTTCTGCCGCGAGTCTATCATGTCTTCGAGCGAGTCCGCCGCCGCCTTGATTTTCTTGTACTCCAAGAGCTGTTCAACCAGCTGCCAGCGCGGGTCTATGTCGGCGTCGCCGTCCTCCTCCGCCGCCTGCGCCACGCGTTCGTCGGTCGGCAGAAGCATGCGGCTTTTGATGTACATGAGCGTTGCCGCCATCACAAAAAACTCTCCCGCCACGTCGAGCGACATTTTTTCCATCGACCTCAGCACCGCCATGTATTGGCGCGTAATTTCGGCAATAGGAATGTCGTAGATGTCGATTTCGTTCTTCCTGATTAGGAACAAAAGCAGGTCGAGCGGGCCTTCAAACACGTTCAGTTTGACGGACATTTCGAAGCCGCCGCCCGCGAGCGCGTCGTCGACGTTCTGTATTTCCGCCGCCATATCAGAAAATCATCATGCTCACGCGCATGCCAAACGAAAAGTTGTTTTGGCGTTTCGAGCCGGAGCGTTCGCTTATCATGTATTCTATCGCCCAAGAGTTGCCTATGCGCGTCCAGAGTCCGTAGGTTTGGTTTGTGAATGCGGAGAGGCGTTCGTCGTAGCTCCAGCGTCCGAACACTTTGTAGCGTTCGCTGATTCTGTATTCGGCGAGCGTCGTGTACTGCGTGATTGCGTTTTTAAGGTAGCTTGCGATGAAGTACACGGAAAACGCGTCGCCGTCCAGCAGCCCGACGTATGCGTTCGTTCCGGGCAGGTCTATTCTGTCGAGGTTCACGCGCGTATACGAGCCTATCGTAAGCCAGCGCGCGGGCGAGACCGACGCGTTCACGAACAGGTCGGAGAACGATTTTTCTCCGTCCGCCTGCGGAATTTCGCGCTTGTCGAAGTTGACGTCCTGATATACGTCGAAGCGCGCAATCTCGCGCGAGCCGTATTCGTCGTCGCGCGTTTCGAACACGTTTTGCACCCCGAAGCGCATTGTGTTTGTCGCCGCGATTTCGTCGGCGTTGCGCAGTGTGCCGAGGTCGAGCACGGGCGGATATGTCGTAAGATATTCGGTGTCTATTTGCGGAATTTTTCCCCTGCCCTGTTCGGCGGAGGGTATGTAGCGGTACGATATTTGCGGAATCAGGTGGTGGCGGATTCCGTCTATTCCCATTGTTTTGCTTTCGTACTCCCATGTGCCCCAGACGTCCATTTGGGCGTCGAAGCCGACTTGACCGAGGAATCTGGCGTAGTCGCCGCCGCCCTCCGCGTTTGCGTAGTATGTTGCGCGGCCGCCGATTACCGGCGTGATTTTGCTCCACGACGAAAGCTCTATCGGGCGGTAGATGCCGTAGTACGCGTCGGCGCGGTTAGAGTACAGGTAGTTTGCGCTCGACATCGGGTCGAATTTCCTGAGGTATGCGTACGACGCAAAGCCCGTCTGGTATGCGCCCGTATTGAAAATCTCCACCGGCTGAACGTCCACGCGGACTTCGGGCAGGCGTTGTTGGACAATCTCCCAGCTGTTCGGCGCGAAGCGCGTGAACACCGAGCCCGTGAAAAATTCGCCGTAGTAGACCGCCTCGCCGAAGTTGTCGGGAGTTTGGTTGTCGTAAAAAAGTTCGGGGCGGAAGTCGCGCGTGATAAATTCGTCGCTCCAATAGCTGAGGTTGCCCGTGAGCGAAATTTTGTCGTCGAATGTCTGCTTATGCCTGAACTCCGCGAAGAAGCGGTCCGTGCCGATTTTCCTGCCAAGCGAGTCCTCCCCGCGTATCGACGCGTTGCCGTGGTCGTTTATATACGCCCCCTGAACCCAGCCGCTGAGCACGGAGTTCGCAAGTTCCGCATCGTAGTTTGCGGCGGGTCCGAAGAGCACCGAGCGTTTTGTGTAATAGTCGAGCAGCACCCCCGGCGAGACGTCGCCAAGTCCGTTATAGTAAAGGTTGTTGCGGATATACGCGCCGTAGTCGCCGTTATAGCCCGCGCTCGTGTTTACATCGAACGGCGGCCGCTGCAAACCGTGCTGGTAGTAGTTCGGGACGTAGAAGAACGGCACAGGTCCTACTGCGAGTGTTGCGTCGTCCATCGAAAGAATGTCTGTCTCCTTATCGTATGAAATAGCCGACGCCGACGCCGACATTGACGTGCTCGCGGGTTCTCCGAAGTACATGTGCGACTCACCAAGCGACACTTTCGATTTATCAGCGTCCAACGACGCGGACTCCGCGAACACTGGCGACGACCCGAATCTTACGTAGCCAGACTTCATGGCGTCGTTTTTGAAATCCACGTAGATGTCGTCCGACGTTATTCTCGCCCTGTCTGCCGATATTTTTACGTCGCCTGTCGCCTTTGCGTATCCCTGTGTTTCCGAAAATTCTACCCTGTCCGCCCCCAATTCGTAGTTCTTATCAGAAATCTTTGCGTTGCCGCGGGCGGTCAGTTTTCCCGACCCGTCGTCGGCGTACTCGAACTTGTCCGCCGACAGTTCCGGCGCGGCGTCTTTTGTAAACCGCGAAATCAGCGACTTCTCTTTTGTCGGCTCTTCCGTCTTCTCTGCGGGCTTTTCCCTCATCGCGCGTTGGTGTGCGAGCGACACCCACGGTATATCGCGGCGCATACGCCCCGTTTTTCCGCCTTCCGATGTCTCCGCGCCCTGCACTGTCATGCACGCCGTCCCGACTATCGCCAATATTCCCAATAGTAATTTCACACCCAGCTTTCTACCTCACCCCTTCCAGATGACAAGAAAAAAAGGCAGGCTAGCAGCCTGCACGGCAACAGATGGGGGCTGCCGCCCCCATGAGGCGGATTTTGCTTTGCAAAATTTCTCCGCCTCCGCCCCCGCAGGCAAAAGTCTTAATGTCAACGGAAGGGGCTTGCCGCCCCCAAAAGGCGGGCGCGAGCCGCGCCGGTCGTCGGAGCTTCGCTCCTTTCTGTGGTTATGCGGCGCGGCTATAACCGCGCCTTTCCCCGTTTAGTTCGTATTGGCTTCGCCAATTACTGGCGTTGGGAAATGCCGAACGTTTGCAAGAAACAGATTTAAATAGTCGCGCTTTGCTCGGGGAATGGGCGCAAAAAAAGCGCGGTTTATGCCGCGCCGTTTTGATTTAAATGTTGTTGCAATTATTCGCCGTCGTCGCCGATTGCCTGTACGGGGCACGATTCCATTGCTTCCGTGCAGAGTGCCGTGTCGGCGTCCGATTCGGGCTGTTTTGCGACGTATGCGCAACCGCTGTCGCTCATTTGGAAAAAGCCTTCCGCCGTGGAATTGCAGAGGGCGCAACCTATGCACTGCGAGTCAACGTAGAATTTGCCCGCAACGTTAAATTCGTTCTTTTCTGATTTATCTGCCATAATGTTGTTCAAGGTACATTTCGAAGGCTTCCAGTCAAGTTTTTTCGAACCCGAATGCGCAAATTAATTTAACGGGCTTTTATCTTGACGGTCGCCTGCTCTAACGATTGAGTACTGGCATTTCAGTCATTCGGCACAGGCCATATATGGGAAAAACTCTTATTTTCATGTTCGAGTTGCTTGCGGCCTCAAACGTTTTCGCGCTCCAGAATGCGACGCTCAGGATAAAGAAGCTTGACGGGCAGACTGTCGAAAAGCAAGTGCCTTTCGAAAAGGCTGGGGACGCGTTCAGAATTACCGTCCCCGTTGCCGACATCATGCGCCGCATGAAAGCCGAGGGAATCGACAAGGCGGAAATCTGTTCCGTGGGCTGGAACATTTCGGGGCACGACGGGCGTTTTCCGCAGTTCTTCCCCGTCGAGCCGAAGCTCGGCGGCGAGGCAAAGTTCCGCGAGGCAATCGCCGAGGGGAAGTCGCTCGGCTACCACATCAACTGCCACATAAACCCGTTTTCGGTGTTTTCAATCTCGAACAGGTGGAACGACAACGGAATTGCGATGTACCCCGACGGCTCGCCGTTTTTCGACTATTTCCAGCCCGGCGGCAAGGCGTTCCGCCCGTGCTTCCAACGCTACCACGACCTCTGGATTAAGGACGACTTCAAGAAGATGAAGGCTCTCGGTCTCAACGGAATCATGCACCTCGACGTTATGTCTTTCGTGCACCCCTATCCGTGCAAAGACCCCATGCACCCGCTCAACAGGCAGCAGACGGTTGACTACGAAAACAAGGTAGGAGCGTATGCGCACGAAATTTTCGGAGGGCTTGCGTCGGAGGGCGGACTTGACCACCTTGCGCCGACACTCGACTTCGCGCTCTATTTGTGGTCGTACCCCGACTGGGAGGGCAAGCCCGAAAAGCTCGCCGAGAAGTTCGTGCCGCTCTGGCAGCTTGTCTACCACGGCATAATTCTCAGCAACCCCTACTACACGACAATCGACGCCCTCTACCCGAAGTCATACGCAACTTCCGACCAGCGCAAGGCGTACGACTATCTTGAAAATCCCGAAACGCGCTGGCTCAAAGCGATAGAGTTCGACGCCCGCCCCGTTTTCTATTATACCGACTACAAAAACTTGAAGCCCATGAAATGCGCCTACGACGAGTTCCAGAAGCTCAAACACCTGCAACTGCAATTCATGCAGGACCACCGCGAAATATCGAAAGGCGTGTTTGTTTCGACATTCGAAAGCGGCGAGGAAATCGTCGTAAACTACACTTCCGCGCCGTTCGAATACAAGGGCGAAAGCGTCCCCGCAAAGGGATACAGGCACTTTGCGAAATAAAGCGCGAAAACTCATGCAAAACAAAATCCCGCAGCGGAGAAAATCCGCGCGGGATTTTTTGCGTCTTAATCGAACGCACGCGAACGGAACGCGGCTATGCCCGCCATTAGGGCGCGGAGTCTGTCGGCTATCTGAACATTGCGTAGAGAAGCTCGCCCACAGCCTGAATTTCGGAGGCGTATTCGAGCGCGTCGATGTAGTTGCGCGGAATGTGCGAAAGCCCGCACTGCGCCCCCGCGAGCATGCCGATTAACGCGCCGCGCCCCGTCGTTTCTCCGCCGATATTCGCGTTGACGACGGTCGCGGTTATCACGTCCGTGCCGTATTTCAGCGAGATGTAAAGCGTGAGGGGAATCGCCTCCTCTATCGCGGCGAACCTGCCCGTCGCCCTTATGGCGTCGTAGTCGTCGCGGTTTTTAATCCACCTGCGGTAGGGGAAGGCAAGGCTGACGTGGCGGTCGGGCGTCATGTTTTTGTAGATTGCCTCCTCTATCGACGAGCCGCGCAAGACTTTCGCCAAAATCTCGGAGAGGAAAAACGCCCCCGACGACGCGCCCTCGCCTATCGTGAATTTTTTGAGGGCGCGGAAGATGTCCATGCTGCTCTTGTCGGGATTTTTCAGCGTCGAAAACAGGAGCGGCGCGAAGATTGCGATGTCGCTCATGTGGGCGTCGGGACAGCCGTTCGTTTCGGGATTTTTCCCCGCGGCAAGATTTTCGAAATACCTGCGGTGAATCGACGGAATGAATGTGTCGGCGTGCCCGTCTTCGGAAGTCATCACGGCGGCGTAGCGTTCAAGCCACGCGTCGATGTCGAAGCCGCCCGCCGACGCCATCGACGCGCCCAAGTGGAGCGCAAGCACGAGTGGAAGCGTGCTCGCCCCCGCCCGCATTCCGATGTGCGGGTGCGTGCCGCGCTTGCGCCACAGCGACGCGCGGCGCTTGCCGATGTAGTCGAATTCCGGCGGAAGCTGGGGAATCGGAAGCGCGTGCAAAACGCTTTCGGGGTGGAAATCGAGCGGCGGAACATAGTCGGCAATTTTGCCGTAGTCGGCGGCGATTGCGCGTTCGGAGGAATACCCGTGTACGGGCAACGCCATTGCGTCGCCTATGAACGCGCCCCACCACGCGCCGAAAAATCTGTCGAAGAACGCACTGCTGCCAATGTTAAGACTGTTCATTTGTAATGCCTTTCCTTTCGGGGTTCGGAAGAAGATTATACCTTTATAGGCGGCGTGTCAAACTTATATGGAAAAATTTTTAACATGCGGTCGGACTAATAAAAAAAACGCGCGCCGCCGCCGCGGCGCAAGCCCCCAAAAAAGTGCATATTTTGCTTTAAATCGGAGCGGTTTGGGTGCAATATCCGAAAACAAATATTTCGAGTCCACATGAAAGTAAATTTCAACAAAATACCGCTCGCGGGTCGCGAAGTAGAATATATAAAAGAGGCGATAGCCTCCGGACACCTCCAAGGCGACGGCGAGTTCCTGAAAAAATGCGAAGCCGCCCTCCGCGCCGCGACAAAGGCGAAAGCAGCCCTCCTTACGACATCGTGCACCTCCGCCCTAGACATGGCGGCTCTCCTTTGCGACATCAAATCGGGCGACGAGGTAATCGTGCCGACGTTCACATTCGTTTCGAGCGTAAACGCGTTCGTTCTGCGCGGCGCAAAACCAGTGTTCTGCGACATTCGCCCCGACACTCTCAATATCGACGAATCGCAAATTCCGCAACTGCTCACAAAGCGCACAAAGGCGGTCGTGCCAGTCCACTACGCGGGCGTCGGGTGCGAAATGGACACAATTATGGAAACCGCAAAAAGCGCGGGAATCAGGGTTGTGGAGGACGCCGCGCAGGGCTTCTGCGCCTACTACAAAGGCAGACACCTCGGCACTATCGGCGACCTCGGCGCGCTCAGCTTCCACAGCACAAAGAACGTAATCGCGGGCGAATGCGGCGCACTCCTTTGCAACGACGAATCCCTCATCGACCGCGCCTGCTTCATCAGGGAAAAGGGCACAAACAGAATCCAGTTCGTAGAGGGGAAAATCGACAAATACACTTGGATTGACTACGGCAGCAGCTATATTCCGTCGGAGCTTATCACCGCGTTCCTCGCGGCGCAGCTCGAAGCCGCGCAGAAACTCACCGACGAACGCGTGGCGGCGTGGAACTACTACCGCGAAAGGCTTCTGCCGCTGGAACGCGCGGGGAAGATTTCGCTGGCGCATGTTCCCGCGGAATGCAAACATAACGCGCATATTTTCTTCATTCTAACGGAAAGCCCCGAAACTGCGAAGTCGCTTGCGGCGTTCCTGAAATCGCGCGAGATTTCGGCGTTGTCGCACTACGCGCCGCTGCACACATGCCCGATGGCGAAAAAGCTCGGCTGCGAATACAAACCGCTGCCCGTCGCCGAAAAGCTGTCGCAGACAATGCTGCGCCTGCCCATCTACTCGGCTATCACGCCCGACGAGCAGGACTGGGTAGTGGATTCCATCGAAGCCTTTTTCGCAAAATAAAGGCGCAAAAAATTCGGACGCCG
>JAJXPD010000038.1:899-4332 GCA_021641325.1 Opitutales bacterium | reverse complement strand
AAAGAATTTGCTTTACAAAAAAATGCTGCGGGCTTTAATTGCTCGACATGGAGAAGTTCAAAATGGCTACGCTGCTGTTCTTCGCTTCTTTCAGCGAATGCGGTTCGGACGACTCTGACTCGGCTTCAAAAAAAGAAATGCGCCCCGCGCAAAGCGGGTCTGAATCTTGAAAAAAGATTCTTGAAAAAACGCCCGACGCTTTCAAGCAGTCGGGCGTTTTTTTTCGGACGCTTCTTTGCGGTCGAACGTTTTTCAGCCCGCCCGCCGCCTGCCCGCAAAAACCTCCGCTCCGAGCATGAGAGAAACTGCGGGTCGTTTTGCCGCAAAGGTTGCGGCGCATGGGCGCAAAAAAAAGCCGCGGCGGGGTATTCCGTTGCGGCTGTTGAAAGTGTATTTTTTGTTTTTTAGACTTTTGCCAAGGTCTGTTTGAGCGAGTTTGCCGAGTTCAGCAGTGCCTGCGACTCCTTCGGCCAGAGTTCAAGCTCCACATGCCTCAGCGCGCCCGCCGCCCCTACGACTGTCGGAACGCTTATCGAAACGTCGCGCAGTCCGTACGCGCCCGTCTGCACTGTCGAAACGGGGAGAATTTCGCGCGTGTCCAGCAGAATCGCCCTGACCACCGCCGCTATCGACGCCCCGACTGCGTATCCCGCGCCGCCCTTGCGTTTGATAACCTCCGCGCCGCTCTGGCGAGTGCGTTCGAAAATCCTGTTCTGGAAGTTGAGGTCGAAGCCGTCGAAACCCTTGAACGGAAGCCCCGCGATTGTCGCCGCGCTCCACACGGGGAACATTGAGTCGCCGTGTTCGCCGAGCACTGTCGCGTTGACCTGTGTTGCGGGAACTTTCAGTTCCTTCGCAATCAGTGCGCGGAAGCGCGAGGTGTCGAGCATTGTGCCCAAGCCGATTACGCGCTCGCGCGGCAAATCAAGCTCCTGCGCGGCGATGTATGTGAGAATGTCCACGGGGTTCGACACCACGAACACGAACGCGTCGCGCTTATAGCCGCCCTCTTTTATCGACGCCAGAATCTGGCGGAAGAGCGATACGTTGCGGTTGATGAGGTCGAGCCTGCTTTCGTCGGGCTTGCGGCGGAGTCCCGCCGTGATTATGAACATGTCGCTGTCGGCGGCGCGTTTGTAGCACCCCGTGTTGATGCGCTGTCCGCCCAGAACCGCCGAGCCGTGGAGCAGGTCGAGAGCTTCACCCTCCGCCGCCTCCGCGTTGGCGTCGATAATCTGGATTTCCGACACAAGACCCATGCATTCGAGCGCGAACGCCGCGCACGAGCCTACCCTTCCGCCGCCTCCTATGATTGAAACTTTCATTATTTGTTAAGCTCCGCGACTATCATTTGCGTGATTTTTGCGACGAGTTTTTCGGCGTCGCAGTCGAAGCCCGCGTCGTTCTGCCGTGCGGGCGACTTTGCGTTGCAGACAACTCCCCTGTTTTCGGGAACGTCGCAAAGGTTGCATTCTTTGAGGTTCGCCTGGTCTACCATGCCGAGCGACTTTCTGATTTTGAGAACCTCCGCTTCTTCCGAATCGGAGAATCTTCTCGGCCCGCCGATTTGGAACGCCAGCAGCGACGTAAAGCAGTGCGCCTCCACGTTTTCCATTTTCCAGAAGGCCGTTTCGATGTCGTTAGCCCAGGTCATGACGCCGTGGTTTACCATGAAAACGCAGTCGTGGTTGACGCCGCATTCGCCGACGGCGTTCGCCATTTGGAGCGTTCCGGGCGTGCCGTAGTCGGCAAGGCCGACCTGACCGATGAAGATTTCGGCTTCGGGGTTGACGCAGCGCGGCGGCGTTTTGCCCGAAATCGCGAACGCCGTTGCGTGCGGCGGGTGGGCGTGGCAGCACGCCTTTGCCATGGGCTGGCGTTTCATAATCGCGATGTGCGCGAGGACTTCGCTTGTGCGCTTTCTATTGCCCGCAAGCTGAACGCCCTCCATGTCCACAAGGCACATGTCTTCGGGCGACATCGAGCCTTTCGAAATCATCGTAGGCGTGCAGAGCACGAGGTTGTCGCCCACTCTGACGCTGAAATTGCCGCCGTTGCCGTCGTTGTAGTTTTTGGAGTACGAGCGTCTGCCCAAGTCTACAATCAGCCTTTTGAGTTTTTCGATTTCGGGCGAGCGGAAGAACTTTTCGATTTCTTCGGGCGTCTTGGGGTCCTGCCCCGAAACCCACTTGTATTCCTTGACGGGAACGGTGTACTCTTTGCGCACCGCCGCCTGCGGTTTCGCTTGCGACGCGACGAACGCTCCGCCCGCAAGAAGCTCTTTCGCCTGCGGGGTGAGGATTGCGTCGGCGGGAACGCTTCCGCCGTTTCGTTTGAGTTCTTCGATGTCTTTTGCCGTGTATACTCTTTTCATCTTTGTCTGTGTTTATAAATTCGGATTGTAGTTTAAAGTCTCGACTATGCCGACGTTGTACGCGTCCACGCACGCGGGCGTTTCGAACGGCGCGGTTGCCTCCGCCCCTTCGACATAGCCTATGACGTCGCCGCGAACCGCCCCGAACGAATCGAAAACCACGAGGTTTTTCGTCCGCTTCGAAAGCTCCGACGAGTCCGCCCCCGACATCTGCGACCTGTCGAGCGGCGACGCAAGCAGCAGGAAGCCGCTCGGAAGATTTGCGTCTTTCTTCGAGAGAACAACCCTGCCTATTACCCTTGCCAGTTTCATGTAAAAAATCAGTCGTCCAAAATGCAGACTATCGAGTTGCGAATCGGCGTGTGGCTGTCGCCCACATACTCCGCCGCGACGCTGCCGTCGGCGAGCACCAGCACCCGCGACCCTGCGCCACCCCCGAAGGGGCTTATCGCGACAATCGGCTCTCCCGCCTCAACCCCGTTTTCGTCGATAGGCTGGCAGACGAGCAGCGCGTTGCCCGACACGCTCGAATGCGCGTGGGACATCACGATGTTTCCGACTATTTTCGCAAGCTGCATTTTTGTCTTGGCGCGTCCGACGCTCCGCCGAACGCGCCGTTTTGTTTAGAATATGTTGAGGTTGTCCACCATTACGCACCTGCGGCGGCGCGTAAACGTCTTGGGGTTCGAGATGCCTTCGCCCGTCGCCGTGGCAATCGAGTACGAAAGGTAGCCCTCGCCGCCCAGACCCAAGCCGCATGTGGAAGGCCCGTTCTTGACGAAAAGCGTGGTGTTGAGAGCGCGCGCCATTTGCGTCATTCTGCCGACGTTCAGCGAGTGGATTATCGCGCTGTGCTTGTAGTTGTGTTCCGCCTTCATCGCCGCGTCAACCGCCGAATCGAAGTCTTTCACAACCGTCACGGGAATCATCGGCATCATCTGTTCTTCGACCACAAACGGGTGGTTTGCGTCGGTCTGCGCGTAGAGCATGGGCGCGTTCGCCGAAACCGAAACGCCTGCCGCCTGCGCCAGAACCTGCGGGTCTTTGCCGACCAAGTCG
>JAJXPD010000038.1:0-889 GCA_021641325.1 Opitutales bacterium | reverse complement strand
CGTCGGTGAGCCTGTCGAGCGCGCTTCCGCCGATTTTAACCGCTCCCTGCGCGTCGAGCGCGCGCATGAACGCGTCGGCTACGCTTTCGAGGACGAAGATTTCCTTTTCGCCTATGCAAAGCAGGTTGTTGTCGAAGCAGCCTCCCGCGATGATGTCGGCGGCGGCCTTGTTCAAATCCACGGTATCGTCGACAATCACGGGGGGATTGCCCGGACCTGCGCAAATGGACTTTTTGCCCGAAAGCATCGCCGCCTTGACGACCCCAGGGCCGCCCGTAATGCACATTATCGAGACCAAATCGCTCTTGCAGATTGCGTCGAACGATTCGAGCGTCGGGTTGCCGACGCAGCAAATAAGGTTGCGTATGCCGAGGCGTTTTTCGATTTCCGCATTGAACGCCGAAATCGCCTTCACCGCGCTCTTGACGCCGCCGGGGTGCGGGTTGAAAACTATCGCGTTGCCCGCGGCGACCATGTTGATGATGTTGCCGGCAATCGTGGGAATCGAGTGCGTGACGGGCGTAATTGCGCCGATTACCCCGTAGGGGGTGTACTCTTCGAGCATGATTCCGTGGTCGCCGCTGTACGCGTCGGGGCGAATCCACTCGACGCCGGGGACGAGTTTCACGATTTCAAGCTTGCCGATTTTGTGTTCGAGCTTGCCGATTTTCGTTTCGTTGTATTCGAAAGTGCCCCACTCTTTCGCGTTGGCGACCGTCATCGATTTCACGATGTCCACCACCGCCTTGCGGGCTTCGAAACCACCCTTGCAAAGTTGTTTGTACCCGTCGAACGCTGCCTCCGCCGCCGACTTTGCATCGGGGAAAATCCCGTTCATGGGGGTTGAATGCACTATTGCGGGAGCCGCGCCACCGCAACGGCACTGCTG
>JAJXPD010000196.1 GCA_021641325.1 Opitutales bacterium | reverse complement strand
CATTCGGAGCGTTTCTTTCGGACGCGGATTTCCGACGAATTTTCGGTCGATTCGGTCGGGTCGCTCGCGCTCGATTTGGGGAACGTCATGACGCAGGCGAGGGCGCGCGCGCTTCTGCGCTTCGGCTTCAACATGCCGTACTCCTTCCTCCCCAACAGAATAGACTCCTCCGACGGCAACGACGTCGAATGGCGTCCCACCGACGTCTCTCCCGACTGGCACTGCTTCATGTACGGCGGAGGCGCGGCGCGTTTCGTGGGCTACGACATCACCCTCGACGGCAATACATACCGCAACAGCGCGGGCGTCGTTCCCAAATGGCTTGTGGGCGAGGCCGTCGCGGGCGTTTCCGCCCGCTACAAATGCTTTCAGGCGGATTTGACTTGGACTCTCCGCTCCGCCGAGTTCAACACCCAGCGTCTGCCCGTCCATATGTTCTGGACGCTCGCCGTCAAGGCGTATTTTTAACGCGCCTCAGTTTTCCGACGGATTGTTCTTCGGCTCTTCCAACGCCCCGAATTCGGGGCGTTCGCGCAGAACGAGCGTCTTCCAGAGGTCTGGGGTGGGCACGTCGAAAATCACGTTGACGTCGGCGTATGAGACAATCCAAGTGCCCTCGGTGATTTCGGCTTTCAGCTGGTTCGGACCCCAGCCCGAATAGCCCGCGAACGCGGCGACTTTCGCGTTGGGGTTTTTCTTTATTATGTCGAGGGCCTTTTCGGGCGGAATGCCGAAAGAGAACGCGCCGTCGTTTTTGCCGTCGTCGTAGCAGACGGCGAGGCTCACGCGCTCCTTTGCGATTGGTCCGCCGTCGAAAATGTCGATTTCGCCAAGCTCGGAGTCGCGGAAGTCGGGGTTAAGCTCGCCGAGCGTCTTGTCGAGCGGCTTGTTCATTATCACGCCGAAAGAGCCGTCTTCGTTGTCCTCCAACAGAAGCACGACGGACTCCTCGAAAAACGCGCCCGCAAAAGAGGGCGACGCCGCAAGAAAGCTCCAGGAATAGTCGTCGTACGCGCTTTTCATAGCTTGGCGACCGAAATTCCCGACTCCTCGAAAAGCCTGTAAACGATGTCGTCGTTGTGGTAGTCGTGCAGGTATCTGACCGATTTTATTCCCGCGGAAATCAGGATTTTTGCGCAGTTTACGCAGGGGAAGTGCGTGATGTACGCCGTTGCGCCGTTCACGGAAACCCCGCGTCGGGCGGCGTCGGAAATGGCGTTCTGCTCGGCGTGGACGGTCGCGATTTCGTGTCCGTCGCGCACGCACGACGAATGCGGCGCGCCCGCCAAAAAGCCGTTGTAGCCCGCGGCGATAATCCTGTTCGGGTGCTCCCCGCCGCTTACTATCACGCAGCCGACGTTCAGGCGGCTGCACGCCGAGCGCGACGATATGAGTATCGCCGTGCAGATAAAATATTCGTCCCACGACGGACGCGTTCCGCCCCACGACTTCACAAGCGTGTCGAGCTGTTCTACAATGTCGTTTCCCGAGTTCATTTTACGAATACGCAGGAAAATAGTACCGAGAAAAAGTGCATGATTGTTCCCAAAAGCACGAAAACGTGCCAAACGGCGTGCATGTATTTGCGGCTTTTGCGCATGTAGAAAAACACGCCGCCCGTGTAGAAAAGCCCGCCGAGACACAGGAACACGACGCCGACTGTCGGCACAATCGTAAACAGCTTGCCCGAAATCAGCACAACAAGCCAGCCCATCAGCAAGTAAAGCCCTATCGACCACCATTTTGTTCCAGAACCCGACGTCGCCAGTTTCAGCACCGTGCCGAGAATCGCGAGCGTCCAGATTATTCCGAAGACAATCCACGCCGTGGCGGGCGAGGGCAGGCGCAGGCTCACAAGCAGAAACGGCGTGTACGTTCCCGCAATCAGGTAGTAAATCGCGATGTGGTCGAACTTTTTGAGAATCCTCTTTGCGCGTTCGAACGGGATTGCGTGGTAGAAAGAGGACGCCGTGTAGACGCCCGTCATCGACACTCCGAAAATCGCGCAAGAAACTATCGCCCACGAATTTCCGTAGATAGACGCAAGCGTCACCATCACCGCGAGTGCCGCGACGCTGAAAAGTATTCCCACGACGTGTGTTGCCGAATTCCAAATTTCCTCCGTCGCGGAGTATGCCGGTTTGAGCGGTGCCATGGATTTGCATAAAAGGGCAAAGCCCGCATTCGGGCAACCTTTTTTTTTGAATTTTGTTCCCGTCCGCCCGCCGCCGTTCCGAGCCTGCGCGGTTTTGCGGAATCTCCGCCTATTTGCCGGCGGTGTTTTTCTTTGCCGACGGTTTTTTACCGCGCGGCGGTTGGGGCTTCGGCTTTTCGGCGGGGTCTTTCAGTCCGTCGATTGCTCCCGACGCGACCGCCCAAAGGTAGATGCAGGCAACGCTCCCGAAGGGCGAGTATTTTTTGCGGTATTTTTCGAAAAGCCCGCGCGTTATTTTCCCGTGCCCGTAGACCATGCGCAGTCCGCGCTGAATGCCGAAATCTCCGAAGCTCAGCACGTCGGGGCGTCGGAGCGAATGCAGCATGAGCATTTCGGCGGTCCATTTGCCGACCCCTTTGATTTCCGAAAGTTTTTCGCAAACTTCGTCGTCGGTCATTTTGCGTAGGGCGTCGATGTCGAATTCCCCCGATGCTATTTTCTCCGCAGCTCCCCGCATGTATTCTATTTTTCTGAACGAAATTCCGAGCGCGCGCAAATCTTCGGGCTGCGTTGCCAGCACTGACTGCGGCGTGATTTCGCCGAGGGCGTCTGTCATTTTCCGCCAAATGGAGTCGTGCGCTTTTGTGGAAATTTGCTGCCCGATTATGCTGAAAACAAGAGCGCGGAAGAGGTCGGGTTCGACCCGCCGCTTGGGCATGCCGAGCTTTTCGATTGCCGCCGCAAGGCGTTTGTCGCGCCTTTTTAGGTGGGCGATTTCGGTTTCGCCGTATTTAAAGTATTTGCGTTCCATTCGGGGATTTTGATTGTTTGATACGTCCGAGGGGCGGCTGTCGCAAGCTTTTTCGCCGCGTTCCGCGCCCCCCGCGCCGCGGAATTTTACTGGGCTTGACACGGGGCGTATAATGCGTGCGACTTTTGAAGTCGTGCGCGGCGGCGTTCGGCGGATATTCGGCGGGCGCGTTTTCGGGCGCGTCTATTTGCGGTCGGCAAATTCCGTGGCGGCGGCGACGGGAAAGTTCTTTTCAAGTTCGCGTTTGAGTTTTTCGAGCAGGGGTTCGTCGGAAAGCCCGATGAGCCTTTCGACATGGCTTCTGATTTCCCCCGCAAGCGGAGATTCCGCGCAGTTCGAGAAAACGGGTTCGCCCATTTCCCCCGAAACATGCGGCGTATTGCCAGAAAGGAACGCGGCGTCCACGGAGAGGAAGTCGGCAATTTTTTTCAGCGTTCCAGTGTTCCTCGGCATTCTGCCCCTGCGCCATGTGCTCGCCGTGCTCACAGCGCAGCCCGCCACTTCCGCAATGTCCTCCAAGCGCACGTTGCGGTTGCTCATGAGCGTTCTGAATC
>JAJXPD010000037.1:1084-15556 GCA_021641325.1 Opitutales bacterium | reverse complement strand
CTACGAGGCGAAATTCGGCAAAAAACCCACGGTATTTACTTGCGCGTCGGGCGAGGCGGAGGACGGCACAAAACTGGCTCATATACACATCGCCGAGCCCACGAGTCTCCTGAGGAACACGTACGCCGGCCTAAGTTCGCCGACTCCCGAAAACAATTTAACCAATAGAATCGCAATCATGAATGTACTGGTAATCGGAGGCGCGGGCTACATCGGAAGCCACTGCGTAAGACAACTCATAGCCGCGGGGCACAAACCCGTGGTTCTCGACAACCTTGTCTACGGACACAAGGGGGCTTTGCTGCCGTCGGTAAAATTCTACCGCGGAAACCTCGAAGACAAAAAGCTTGTGGGCGAAATTCTCGACAACGAGAAAATCGACATCGTAATGCACTTCGCGGCGTTCATCAACGTCGGCGAATCGGTCATGAACCCCATCAAGTACTACTACAACAACCTTTCGGGCGTAATAACGCTCATCGAAACGATGATAGAGCACGGCGTGAAAAAGTTCGTGTTCTCGTCAACCTGCGCGACTTTCGGCGTGCCGCAGAAGCTTCCGCTCACCGAAGACCACCCGCAGCTGCCGATTAACCCCTACGGTCAGACGAAGCTCGACGTCGAAAACTTCCTCAAAGCATGCGCGCGCGCATACGGGCTGAGCTTTGTGGCGTTGCGCTACTTCAACGCGTCGGGCGCGGCGGAGGACGGCACAATCGGCGAAGACCACACGCCCGAAACGCACATCATTCCGCTTACGATTTTCGCCGCAACGGGCAAACGCCCCTCGATTAACGTCTTCGGGACAGACTACAATACGCCCGACGGCACATGCCTGCGCGACTATGTCCACGTTGACGACCTCTGCCGCGCTCACATCGCCGCGTTCAAAAACCTCGAAAAGGAGGGCAGCTGCTCGTTCTACAACCTCGGCACGGGCACGCCGAACTCGGTTCTGGAAATCATCAAGGGCGTCGAGGAAGTCACGGGGCTGAAAGTTCCCGTGGTCTACGGCGCGCGCCGCGAGGGCGACCCCGACGCGCTCTACGCAAACTCGCAAAAAGCGCAGACGGAACTCGGCTGGAAAATCAAATTCACCGACGTCCGCGCGATTATCGAAACCGCGTGGAGGTGGCACAAAAACAACCCCAACGGATTCCCGAAAGACTAATTTATGGACGCCCAAATTCTCAAAAACAAATTCGAAGCGGCGGGTCAGGGACACGTCTTCAAATACTTCGACAAACTCTCCGAAGGGGAAAAATCGGCGTTGCTCGCGCAGCTCGAACAGGTCGATTTGGCGGAGCTTGACGAACTCAACAAAGAGCTTGTCTTCGCCGAGGCAAAGGGCGCGGCCATCGACTTCTCGAAGCTCGAACCCGCCCCCTACAAGCCGCTCCCCGCAGACAAGGCCTCCGACCCCGAATGGCGCGAGGCAAAACGCGTCGGCGAAGAGGCTATCCGCGCGGGACGCCTTGCGGCGTTCGTCGTGGCGGGCGGACAGGGCACGAGGCTCGGCTTCAACGCCCCCAAAGGCCTCTACAAAGTGACCCCCGTAAAACAGAAGAGCCTCTTTCAGGTCTTTGCCGAAAAAATCCTCTCGGCGTCGAACAAATACGGCGTGCGCATTCCGTGGCTCGTGATGACAAGCCACATCAACGACGCCGCAACCCGCGCGTTCTTCGGGGAAAACAACTTCTTCGGACTCCGCAAAGACGACGTTGTCTTCTTCAAGCAGGGTCTCATGCCAGCGGTAGACCGCGGCGGCAAAATCATCATGGAAAGCAAGTCGAAAATCGCCATGACCCCCGACGGACACGGCGGCTGCCTGCGCGGAATGTGCCGCAGCGGGGCAATCGACGAGCTTAAAAAGCGCGGAATAGACTGCATAAGCTATTTTCAGGTGGACAACCCCCTCGTGAATATCATCGACCCCTATTTTGTGGGATTCCATATCATGAGCGGCTCGGAGATGTCGTCGAAGATGATTCCCAAGGCGTACGAGCTTGAAAAGGTCGGGCACTTCTGCACGCTCGACGGCAAAACGTGCGTCGTGGAATACTCCGACCTCCCCGCGGAATACCAGAAACTGCGCGACGAAAACGGCAAACTGCGCTTTGTGGCGGGCAGCGTGGCAATCCACGTACTCGACCGCGACTTCGTGGAAAAGCTCGGCGGAAACAACTCTTCGGCGAAGCTGCCGTTCCACCGCGCCGACAAGAAAATTCCGTGCATCGACGAAAAGGGCAGGCAAATCAAGCCCGAAAAGCCGAACGGAATCAAATTCGAAATGTTCGTGTTCGACGCGCTCCCGATGGCGAACTCGCCCGTAATCATCGAAGGGTTCAGAGGCGACGAATTCTCGCCCGTCAAGAACGCGGAGGGCCTTGACTCGCCGCTTACATGCAAGAACCACCAGAAACAGCAGGCGGCGCGTTGGCTCGCGAAAGTCGGCGAAAAGCTCGACACCGACGCCGAAAACGTGCCGCTGTTCGACATTGAAATCTCGCCGCTGTTTGCGACGAACGAAGAGGACTTCGCCGAAAACTGGAAAGCCCTCCCCTTCGTGCCGAAAATCGAAGACGGCTTCTACCTCTAAACGAAAATTTGGAAAAACAAAAGGCGGCATTTTTTGCCGCCTTTTTTTGCGCCCGAAAAATCGGTATTTACACAGTCTGCCGCGCCCGCGCCGCAGCGGAGCGACTAAAAGAGCGCGCAACGCGCGAAATGACGCGAGAATTTAAGCGCGGCGGACGGGCGGAATTAAAAGGTTTTGCCGTTTTTCAAAAGCTCCCAAAAAATCTTGGAGCGCGAGGCGAAGACCCTGTCGTTTTCGGCGATTTCCGACTCCGCCGCCGCGACGGTTGCGGAGGGGATTGCGCCCGTTTCGGCAAACGCCCTGCCCGCTTCTACAAAAGAATCGAGTATGCGGCGCACGCGCGCCGAACGCGCCCCCAGTGCGCCGAAGTAGGGGGTTTCTCCGCGCCTGATGTCGGCGGCGTATTCCATGTTCATGGAGTCCGCGATGGCGGCGTAGGTTTTGGAGAGCGCGTCGAACGACGAAATCCGCCCCGACGCCGCGCCTATTGTTATGAGCTTTTTGCGGACGGAGGCGGCAATGCACGCGCAACGCCCCTTTTCGGCATCGTAGGCGTATCCGCGCACGAGCGGGAAGCACCTGTCGAAGAACGCCTTTGTCTGCGCGCTCATGGAATAGAAGTAGACGGGGCTTGCGCACACGAGCGCGTCGGACGCGGCGAGGGTTTCGAGAAGCCCGCGCATGTCGTCGCGCAAAGCGCAGACGCCGCCGCTGCGGACGCAGTGGAAACAGCCGAGGCACGGCGAAATTTTAAGCGAGGTCAAATCGGCGTCGAAGACCTCCGCGCCGCCGCCGCGAAGCCCGCGGACGAAGAGGTCGGCAAGCCGCGCGGTCGCGCCGTTTTTGCGCGGGCTTCCCCTTACGACAAGAACCTTCATTTCGCCTCCGCGAGCACGAGCGTGCCCGACGCCGCGACTTTCCGCCCGCTCGAAATTTCGACCGAAAACTGGCGCAAAGCCCCGAACGATTTTGCAAGCTCGGCGCGAATCGAAAGCGTTTCGCCCGCATGCACCACGTTTGTGAATTTCACGTTGTTCGAGGCAAGGTAGAACACCCGCGCAGGCTCGGTCGGCTGAGCCCCGCCCGCGGCGTCGAGGGCCACGATAATCCCGCTCGACTGCGCCATTGCCTCGACCATCAAGACCCCCGGCATAATCGGGTTGTCGGGGAAGTGCCCCTTGAAAAACGGATATTCGGGGTCGAGAAAAAGCCTGCATTCGACGGATTTCCCGCGCTCGTACGACTCCACCGAATCGACGAACAAAAACGGTTCGCGCTGCGGCAGATATTTTTTTACTTCGTCTTTTCCGAGAATCATTGGGGCATTATCGCCCGCCGCTCCCCGCCGCGCAAGACTTTTCGGCGCGGATTTCCGCCACGCGCTTTGCAATCATGCGCTGGGCGGCGGCGCAAAGCGCGTCGGCGTTGCGGTAGTCGGACGGTTTCAGCACGCCGATTCCCTCGACGGTATACGACGCCATGCGCGGCGGCAAAAGCCCCTTCTGGTCTTTCGAAAAAAACGGCGAATCCGCAACGACGCACATCGCAACTACATCGCAGCCGCGCTCGTACGCGAGCTTGAACGCAAGGCTCTTGAACTCGCCAACGCGCCCCGACTTCGAGCGCGAGCCTTCGGGAAAAATCAGGTAGTTTTTGCCCTCCGCAAGCAGCCGCTTCGAGCGTTCGAGCACATAAGAAAGCTCGGCGCGCACGGAGGCGTCGGACGCCGAAGCCCAGCCGATTTCGATGAAGTCGAAGCACTTTACAAGATACCAAATTGCGAGGATTTTCCCGTACTTGTTTTTCAGCAAAACCCCCGCGTCGGGAATGAGCGCGAGCGCGTACATGGGGTCGAGCAGCGTGCCGTGGTTGCATACGAACACCGCGCCCTTTCGGCGGAACAGATCCGCGCCGCGCACGCGCGAAAGCCCCACGAAGCGCAGCGGCGACGCCGCCGTTATGAACATGAAATGCAGAAGCCTGCGCAGGCAAAACGACATCGCCGCCGACCGCCTCTTCGCGGGGCAAAACAGCGCAATCGGAAGCGTTGCGACGACGAAAACCGCGTTGCAGACGGCGTAGAGAAACGCGCCGAAGGAAATCCAAAACTTCCAGACGGCGGTTTTTGCGGTGGCTGTTGCGCGTTCAAACATAGTCTTGACAAGTCAAACCTACGGAAAATATCATTTCAACACAATTCTATGAAAAAACCTATTTACATTGCACTGGCGGCACTCGCGCTCGCGGGAGTCGTATTTACGTCGGGCTGCTCCACGACGACAAGAAGAAACAGCGAACAAATGGCGCAGAGCGGTCAAACTCAGCTGGCGTTCCAAAATCTCGGCGCGTCGAAAGCCTCGGTGCGCGACGCCCTGCTGACGTCGCTCACACTCCGCAAATGGAGCGTGCTCTCCGACGGCGACCCGATTGTCGCGCAAATCTCGCACGGCGGGCAGCTCGCGAAAATTTCGGCGGCGGTCTCCGACGGCGGAATCGTGTTCGAAACAAAAGGCTCGAACATTAACGGCAGCCCGTATGTCCCGATTCGCTATGTGGACATGCTCATGAAGACCGTCCGCAAAAACCTGAAATAGGGCGGAAATTCACCTTTCGGAATCCGCGGGCTTGCGCCTGCGGATTTTTTTGTAGTACACGTTCGCCGAAATATGGAACACCGCGAGCACCGCGACAAGCGCGACAAACGCCGCGTATTTTTTCGCGCCCTCCTCCGACATCGACGATGCAAAAAAATTCATAGCCCCCGCAATCGCCCCCTGCCCGATTAGGTTGACCGACATGTACAGCGCAAAGCCCGTGCGCATTCCCCCCAAGACGACATTCTGAACCCAATACGGTATTCCGGGGACTACCCTCACGGCGAAATTTACGTTGAACATTCCCGCGCCGCAAGGGTCGGAGGCAAAGGGAATTTTCCGCAAAAGCCCGCGCAAGAGGGAGTCGGGGAAAAAGAAGCGTCCGAGCGCGTAGCCTATTGCCGAGCTTACCGCGAGCACCGCTGCGCACACGCCCCAGCCGAACCAGAAGCCGAACGCCGCCCCAGCGAGCAGATAGCAGAGCGAAAGCGGAAAGCCGAACGCGCAGCCTACCGACATCAGGCAGAAAAACAGAAACGCGCTGTCGGAATGCGCGCGCGCGACGTCGCCGACAAGCGAGAACAGTTCGCCCCAGCCGATGAAAATTTCGACCGACGCGACAATCGCTGCCGCCGCGCAAATTTTGAAAATGCCCGCCTTCATTCGAAACGCCGCGCGCACGCGCGACAAAACAAAAGACAAAGCACGCAAGCCGCGAACGCAACAAGATTTTTGTTTCTTTTGAAAAAAATCGTGCGATAATCCGCGCCATGAACGAAAAGACGAATGTCGTAAGAGTTTTGGAACGCGCGAAAATAGATTTCGCGTTCCACACATATTCCACTACGGGCGCGATTAGCGGAGTCGAAGTGGCGAAGGCTATCGGCAAAGACTGCTCGCGCGTGTTCAAGACGCTCGCGACGGTCGGGAAGTCGAAGCGCAATTTCGTGTTCGTCATTCCCGTGGCGAAAGAGCTTGACCTCAAAAAGGCGGCGGCGGCGGTCGGCGAAAAATCGGTTGAGATGCTCAAACAGAAGGACCTTCTGCCCACAACGGGCTACGTCCACGGGGGCTGCTCGCCAATCGGCATGAAAAAGCAGTTCGAGACGGTCTTCGACAGTAGCGCGGAGGCGTGCGAAACGATAGTGTTCAGCGCGGGGAAAATCGGCTACCAAGTCGAGCTGCCGCTGGCGTCGCTTTCAAAGGTGCTAAAATACAAAACGGCGGACATCACGACGGACTGAAAAATTCCCGCGCCCCGCAAAAAAAACGCCGTTCGGAGTGTTCCGCGCGGCGTTTTGCGTTTTCGGAAAAAGGGAGGGAATTTAAGCTTCCGGAGAGTCGGGCAGAACCTCGAATTCGGCGTCGGCAACGGTTTCGCAACCCGCAGCGAGGGCGTCGAGCTTCGCCGTCTGCAAGTCTGTAATTTTCGAAACAAGCTTTACTGACAGAACGCAGTAGGCAATACCGAAAGCAAACCCTGCGAACGACGGAACGAAATTCATAAACAGAAACATCGCCCACCACCATTTTACGAGCTTCATGGCGTCGTCGGGCGCGTTGTAGGGCTTGGAATTTGTGGCGAAGAGAATCTGCTTCATTGCGATGTAGGGCATGAAATAGTTTAAAATCGGGATAAGATTCCACGCGACAGTCCACGCGGGCGTCATCATGAACGTCTTTTTGCCCGTTTTTGCGTTCTCCATAAAGCCGTCTTTGTTGAATAGAAACTTGTTCTTTGCGGCGGCGTGCAGCCACATCAGGTAGAACACAGCGCAGCAAAGCAAAACCGCGGCGAACGCGAGCATGCCCACGCCCGCAACGATAGCCCAAAGCGCGGGCGGTTCGGGCATGAAGCTGATAACAAGAACGCAGGGAATGGCGAGAGCGTAGAGCGCGGCGCTTGCCCACAGCAGTTTTATTGTCCAGCCCGCCCTGAACGAAAGTTTCAATTTGGAGTCGGAGATTTCTTTTTTGTCCATGCCAAAATTATGACAGACGCGGCGGCGAATTGTCAATTTTATCCAAAAAAAAAAATTTGACGCGGGCGGGAATGCGCGGTAGTTTTTTTTGCGTATAAGGCTAATATATCATGGGTAAATTCATAAGGACATTCTCCGCGCTCTGCGCGGCGGTTTTAACTGCGCTTTCGGCGGTCGCGGCGCAACAGCGCACGCCGAACCCCGTAAAATACGTTTTCCTTTTCATCGGCGACGGAATGTCGATTCCCCAGCGCATGATGACGGAGGAATTTCTCAGGCTAAACAACAGGGAGGGGCTTCTCATCAACGCGCTCCCCAACAACGCAATCACGTACACGCGCTCGGCAAACTCCTTCATTACGGACTCCGCCGCAAGCGGCACGGCGATTGCGTGCGGAACGAAAACAGACAACGGGAAAATCGGCGTAAACCCGAAGGGCGAAAAGCTTGAATCGGTGGCGTACACGGCAAAAAAGGCGGGAAAGAAAGTCGGGATAATCACGAGCGTTACAATCAACCACGCGACCCCTGCGGCGTTCTACGCCCACAACGACAGCCGCGGCAACTACTACGAAATCGCCCTCGACATGCTATCCTCGGGCTTCGACTTTTTCGGCGGCGGCGGCGTCAGCAAAAACGACGACAAAAAATCCAAATCCTACAAGGGCGACATCTACACGCTCGCACAAAACGACGGCTGGCGCGTGTTCCGCAACGGAACTCTCGAACAGCTCGCGACGCTCAAAAACGGCGACGAAAAGCTCATGTTCTTCGCGGCGGACAAAGCCATGCCCTATGCAATCGACGACGATTCGGGCGTTAGAATCGCCGAAATCACAAAAAAGGCGATTGAGGTTCTCGACAACCCCAAGGGATTTTTCATGATGGTCGAGGGCGGCAAGATTGACTGGATGTGCCACGCAAACGACGCCGCCACGGTTCTGCGCGAAGTCGTCGATTTCGACAAGGCGGTGCGCGTAGCGTACGAATTCGCGAAAAAGCACCCCTCCGAAACCCTTATTGTTGTTACGGGCGACCACGAAACAGGCGGGCTTACCCTCGGCTTTGCCGGCACGGGCTACAACTCTTACATAAACCTGCTCGACAACCAGAAGTGCTCGCGCGAGCGGTTTGCGGAAATGCTTTCCGACGCGCGAAAGCAAAACGAAAAGCTCTCGCTCGACGATATAAAGCCGCTCATCACAAAATGGCTCGGGCTGAAATTCGAGGGCGACCCGAAAGCGGACAGGCTTGTTGTAAACGCCGCGGAGCTTGAATCTCTGCAAAGGTCTTTCGCCGACACGCTCGCGAAAAGCCCCAAAGCCGCCGACAAGTTCGGACGCGCCGCGACGATGGTTCTCGACAACAAGTCGGCGGTTGCGTGGACTTCGGGCGCGCACACGGCTCTGCCCGTAAGCACGACATCGTTCGGCTCGCAGTCGGAAATCTTCAACGGAACTATCGACAACACAGACATCTCGAAGCTGCTGAAAGAAGCGGTCAAATAAATGGCGTCCGCAAAAAAAGACGTTCTGATGTCGATAATTTTCGCCGTGCTCTGCGCGGCGATTTTTATGTTGCCGTCGGTCGAGCGCGAAAGCGAGGGCACGAAGGAAAGAGCCGTCGTGCTTTCGGTGGACAACGCGAACATAATGTCGGTCGGGCTTCTCAAACAGGGCGAGCAGAAGCTTGAAGTGGAGGTGCAAAGCGGCAAATTCAAGGGCGAAAAATTCGCGGCGATGAACGTACTTCGCGCGCAGATGGACCTCGACAAAATCTTCGAAGTCGGCGACGAAGCCCTTGTGGGAATTCCCCACGGAGCGACGCCGCAGGGCACTACAATCAACGCGCAGGACCACTACCGCACGGGCTGGACTTTTGCGCTGCTGGGAATCTTCGCGGTGCTGCTGTTCGCGTATGCCGGCGCAATCGGCGTGAAGGCGGTGCTCTCTTTCGTGTTTTCGTGCGCGGTCATCTGGAAGATTGTAGTTCCCCTTTGTCTGCGCGGGATAAGCCCCATTGCGGTGTGTCTCGGCGCGGTCTGCGTGCTGTCGGCGGCGATAATTTTCCTTGTGGGCGGGCTTACGCGCAAGGGCTTTTCGGCGTTCGCGGGAACGGTGTCGGGAGTGCTGGCAAGCTGCATCACGGGCTGGATTTTTGCGGGGCTTTTCAAAATCAACGGCGCGGTTATGCCGTACTCGCAGGCGCTGCTCTATTCGGGCTACGAATTTCTTAGCCTGCCCGACATCTACATAGGGGCGATTTTCCTCTCGTCGTCGGGCGCGGTTATGGATTTGAGCATGGACGTTGCGGCGGGCATGGACGAGCTTCTGCGCCGCAATCCGAATCTTTCGCGGAAAAAGCTGATGGAATCTGGCTTCCGAATCGGGCGGGTAGTTGTGGGCACGATGACGACGACGTTGCTGCTCGCCTATTCGGGCGGATACCTTACGCTGATGATGACGTTTTCGGCGCAGGGCGTTTCGCCGACGGACTTCATAAACAATCCGTATGTCGCAAGCGAGTGCGTGAAGACGCTCGTAGGCTCGTTCGGGCTTGTGCTCGTTGCGCCGTTTACGGCAATCGCGGGCGCGTTCATTCTCAAAGCCGACGCCCGCAAAGCCCGCGCGTAGCCCGCGCGGTTTCCGTTTTCGCCGCCGCGCCTAATTGCTTTACTTGCGGGCAAAATTCTGAAATGCTTTACGCAAAAATATCATGCACACTTTCGACAGAGAATTGATGAACACCCAGTTCCTAATCAGCATTGCGGGCGACGACTTCGAATACGCCCGCAGCGCGGCTCTCGACTGCTTCGCCGAAACGGAGGCGCTGGAACAGATTCTTAGCATGTACCAATTCGGCAGCGACGTTTCGTGCATAAATTCGTCGAACGTCGGCGACACCACGCCGATTACGGAGGAAACCGCCCGCTGCCTGAACCTCGCGTTCGCGGCGTCGGCAATGAGCCGCGGGGCAATCGACGTCTGCATGGGCGAGTTTTTCCTCAAAGCAAAGCGCGGCCAAACCCTGCCCGCGCCCGAAACTCCGCGCCGCGGAAAATTCGAATTCGACGCCGCGCACTTTCTCGTCAAAAAAACTTCGGAGGGAAAAATCGACCTCGGCGCGGTCGGCAAGGGCTTCGCCGTTGACGAGGCCGTCGAAAAGCTCGTGAATGTCTGGGAGATAAAAAGCGCGTTCCTGTCTTTCGGCGGGAGCAGCATCTACGCGTTCGGCAAAAACGGCGACGGCAAAGCGTGGGAAATAAACCTTTCGGACTCCGTGAAAATTCCCGTGGAAAATTTCGCGGTGGGAGCGTCGGGAACTTCGGTGCTCGGCGCGCACATAGTCGACGCCCGCACGGGCAAAGTGCCCGAAAACCAGCCGTTCAGAACGTGGGCGTTCTGCGCGAACGCGGCGATAGCCGACGCTATGTCTACGGCGTTCATGCTGCTCGACAAGTCCGAAATCGCCGAAATCTGCGTCGCCGAAAACATTTCGGCCGCGATACAGCAGACGCCGGAATCGGAAATAGAATTTATAGACTGACGCTCAGTCAAAGTCGCCGAAAAGCGCAAGCCAAACGCTTCCCGCGGAAACCGCCGCCACCCTGTGGCGGACATGCCGCCGTATGACGAGCCACTCGCCCGCCGAAAGTTCGACGCGCCGCCCGTCCGCAAATTCGAGCGTCGCCGCGCCCGAAAGCAGCATGACAAACTCGTCTTCCGATTGGTCGTACCACTCTCCGTTTGTGTACGCCTCGGAGCGTATGCGCTCAACCCTAAACCCGCCGCGCCCGCGCAAAATGGTTTCGACGGTTTCGGGAATTTCGGTTTTTGCAAATTTGAAAATATCGCGCTTCATATGAAAAACGGTTGCGCCGCGCCTCCCGCGCCGACGCCCAAGGTCCACAAAAAAGCCCCGCATTGTTGAATGCGGAGCATTTTGAAATATCCTTGCGGATTGGGCTTATTTCGCCTTGAACGCCGCGCCGGGCTTGAATCTTACGACCTTGCTCGCCTTGACCTTGATCTTTTCGCGGGTTCTCGGATTGAAGCAGGTGCGAGCCTTGCGTTCAACAACGGAGAACGTGCCGAAGCCGATGAGCTGGAGCTTCTTGTTCTTCTTAACGCCCGCCTTGATGGCTTCGATAGTTGCGTTGAGAGCTTTTTCAGCGCAGGCTTTCGTGGCGTCTTTGCCGAGAATTTTCTGAATTTCTTCGATGAGTTGCTGTTTGTTCATATCTTTTTTTGTTTGTGGTTTGAGATAAAAGTCTACCGAATAAACGTAGAAATATTGCCCAATATCAAGAGACCCGCGCTCTCAAAGCTCCGTAAAAAAGCTTTCGCCTTTTTAAGCGGACTCTCGTCAAACTTGAACCCCTTAACGCCACCCAATGTAGATATTCATTTTTACAAGTCAACATAAATTTCCGAAAAATGCGGCAAAAAGACGTCCGCAAACCCGCTCGGTGCAAAGGACGGCGGATATTTTGGAACGGGGCGGCGGAAAAACTTACGAAATCCGCCGCGCCCCTACCACATGAATTCCCTCGCAGGTTTTTTGCCCACAAGCTCCATTTCGCCGCGTCCGCATGATGTCCGCGCCGAATATGCGGCGAGGGCAAGCGCCCAAAACCTGTCGGCGTGCCCGTCCGCGCTGCGCTCGGCGCGGAACACGACGCCCCCGCCCGACGCCTCCTTTTTCACCGCGTGGAGGTCGGCGGCGATTTCGAGGTCGTCGGGAATGCGGATTGTGCCGTTTTCGAAATGCGTGCGCAATGGGTAGGCAAGCTCCTCCTTGATTCCCCGCGTGAACGACACCCCCTCTATGCGCCCGCTCCCGTAGCGTTCGGCGGCGCGTTCGGCGAACTGGCGTCCGAGTCCGCTTCGGTCGATTGCCGCGCGGCGCAGGCGCGGAAGTTTAAGGTAGCCGTGCAAAACCGCCTCCTGCTCGGAAAACGGAGTGTCGCGGAATACCCTGACGTCGCGGGTGAAGAGCATTTCGCCGCATTTTTCGAGAAGCCAGAACACGGTTAGGTCGCGCGTGCGCCCGACGTCCACGCCAAGAAACAGCAGGCTGTCGGGCGAGAGCGTAGCGCGCCAGTTTGTGTCGGCGGAATAGGTGCAGCGGCGGATATTGTCGTAGTCGAGAAACGCGCCCTTTTCGTCGGCGGGGCAGCACATGTACTCCTGCATGAAGCTTTCGGTATCGGCGCAGGAGTTTTTTATGTAGTCGAAGTATGCGGCTTCGTCCATTTGCATTACCTCGCTGTCGGGCGGCAGCGACGCCTTGATTTTCCGCAGCAGCCCCTGTTCAAGCGCGTCTTGGAGCGTTATGCGGTGGAGCGAAATTTTCTTCGGGTTGCCGCCGTACCGCGCTTCGTCCACAAGGCGGCGGAAGAAGTTTTCGCCCCCGCGGTGCGTCGAGATTATTTGCAGGCTGCCGCCCCACGTTATGCCGGGGTAGGCGACGGCGTAGAGGCGTTCGGGGTCGGGGTGGAGGGCGAATTCGTCGAGCACGCGCGCGCCGCGCTTGCCCGCCTGCGCGTCGGGATTCGACGACAGCGACCATATCCGCGTGCCGTTCGAAAACCCCAGCGAGCGCGAATCGGAGCCGTCCACGAGCGAGCCGCCCGACGTTTCGGAAACGGCGACGTCGAGTATTGCGGCGAATTTTTTGCAGTCGTCGATGAAGAGTTTTGCCTGCAATTCGTCGCGCGAGCTTACCCAGGAATCGTACTTTGCCGTCGGCAGACAGTGGCGGCGCACGAGTTCGTAGGCGGTCGTCCAGCTCATGCCGATTTGCCGCGACTTCTCCATGAGTTTTATCCGCGAGCGGTCGCGAATCCACGCGGTCTGGTACGGAAGAAAAAACGGCTCCATGCTACATCATTTTCAGTTGCGACTCGATTTTCGAAAGCGTTTCCTCCGAAAGATCCGCCGACGGCTGCGGCGCGTTCTCCGCCCTCCCCGCAACTTTCGCCGATGCGAGTTTCTGGATTATCCCCGCGACTGTGTTGAAGTCGGACACGCACAGTTCGGACGAGTTGCAAAGGGTGTCGAAGACTATCTCCCAAAGCAGCGCGATTGACGCGTCGCGGGCGTCGAGCGGTTCGTTCGGCGCGACGGCGTCCGCCTCCGCCTTGGCGCGGCGGATTCTTTCCAAATGTGCGGAGAAATCCGAAGCGGCGGCTTTCGGCAAAGTTTTTTTTGTTGCGCGTTTTGTTGTTGCCGTCTTCTTTACGGCTTTCTTGGTTGCGGTTTTTTCGGGCTTTTCCTCCATGCTAAAAATCCCCCGATTCAAGGTAGTCGCGCCCGTCGGGCGAGAGCTTCGCGCGAATGTGCGCCGCCGAAATTTTCGAGCGCGAAATCTCCACGAGATTTTTCCCGCGCAGATATTCAAGTACCGCCGCGATGTCGCCTTCCTCGAATTCGAAGCCCGCGAGTTTTGCGCCCGCCGAAAGGGTCGGCAACGGCAGGCTTGCGGGAGACGCGGCTTCGAGCTGCATCAGCAATGAGCGTCTGAACAGAAGTTCGTCGCGCATCTCAGATTTCCCCCTTCATTTTCAAGACGATTCTGTCGGTCTTTGCCGAAAGTTCGGCTATGCGTTGTCCCGCTATTTGTGCCTGCGCGATGAGTGCGCTTATGTTTTGGGCGTTCTTGCCGACCAAGTCGCGCGTCTCCGAAAGGCTGCGGGCGTGCTGTTTTTGCACGGCGCGGGTCTCCTCCCGAATTTCGGCACGCAGGGCGCGGAGGTCGCGCACAGCCTCGGAGATAGACTGCATTGTCTCCTCTTTGAGTTTATCCATTTGCGCGTGCGTTACGTATGTGAGTTTGGGGTCGGGTCGCTCCGAGTGTTGTTCCCTGATTTTTAAAATCATATAGTATGAGCCAAGCAGCGATGTCAGGGTTATCATCGCGGTGCCGAGCATTGTTGCGTTTTCGGTATCCATAACCCCACATTCTATCCCCCCACACACAAATCTGCAAAACAACTTTTGAAATTTTGGCAATAACAAGGGGCGCAAGCCGCGCCGGTCGGGTCTTGGGGGCTTGCGCCCCCAGGGGTGGATTTCGCTTTGCGAAATTCTCCACCCACTCCCCCCGCAAGGCTGCAGCCTGCACGGCGTCGGAGCTTTGCTCCTTTCTGTGATAACTCGGCGCGGCTATAACCGCGCCTTTCCCCGATTAGTTCGTATTGCCTACGGCAATTACTGGCATCTGTACGCAAACCACGGTTTAGTTATTTGTTCTGTATACGACAATTTACTGATGTTGGGAATAGTGAACGCAAGAG
>JAJXPD010000037.1:0-1074 GCA_021641325.1 Opitutales bacterium | reverse complement strand
CAAGAGAAGAAAGTATTTAAAATTGACGCGCGGAGAACTTGATGTACTGTGAATGTGTATGAAAAAATTATCTGTGTGTTTATCAACCCTTGCGGCGGCACTCCTCTGCGCGTGCTCGACCTGCGAAGACAAAAACAACTGGCAACCGCTCTTCGGCGAAAATCTCGCGGAAGCCGACTACAACCCCGCGGTGTGGTCGCTCTCTCCCGACGGCGTTTTGAGCGCGGAAAAAGACGAAATCATTTTCTCGAAAAAAGATTGGGAAAATTTCGAGCTTGAACTCGAATTCAAAATTTTCAAAGACTCCAACAGCGGAGTGGTCGTCTATTGCGGCGACACAAAAAAATGGATTCCAAACTCAATAGAAATCCAAATTGCCGACAACGCAAAATTCCCGCAACCGCGCACGACTTGCGGCTCGGTATACGGCTTCGTTCCCGCCGAATGGGATACATCGTTGCCGCTCGACACTTGGCATAAAATGAGAATACGCTGTCAGGGAAAAATCATAGACACTTGGCTCAACGGCAAACACGTCTCGCACATGGATATGTCGAAATGGACGGATAATAAAACAAACCCCGACGGCTCGCCAATTCCGCCGTGGCTCGCAAAAAATAAAAAAGCGGAAGCGCCGCGCCGACAGTCGGCAAAGTCGGGCTCCAAGGCAAACACGGCGACGCCGGCATAAACTTCAAGAATGTGTTAATCCGCCCCCTTTAAGATAGATTGAAAAAATAGACGCGCCTTGCGCGGATAAAAAAAGCGGAAATCCCGAAACATGGAATTTCCGCTTTTTTGCAAACCCAACTTTTATTCCAAAACATTCTAAAAAACTTCGTGCGATAGCACTGTAAATTTAGGCGCGTCAAAGTGCCGTTCAGGCGGTGGCTTTCACGCACAGACAGGGCGCGTGGCGTACTTATCGTACGCGAGCGGTCTGGCTGTGCGGGGAAACGCAGCATCAACGGTACTTTCACGCCCCGTCTTCGCGCCGTGCGCTGACTTTTTAGGGGCGTCAAAATGCCCCTATAAGAGTGGCTTTGCGAGTGGCTCAGGGTGCGTGGCGTACGC
>JAJXPD010000036.1 GCA_021641325.1 Opitutales bacterium | reverse complement strand
TGCGGGCTGCGGCGCGGGGCCAGTCGGGGCGTCGGGGGTTTTGAGGGTTAGGGTGAGCGATTCGAGGTTGCTCGAAACGCTTACGCTGTTTGTTTCGTCGTCGTAGAAATCGACAGTATAGGGGACTTTCTCGGACAGCTCCTGCCGCAGTCCCACCGTGTACGATGTTTTTGCCGCAGTATCGAAAAGGTCGAATTTCCACTTGCCGTCAACGCAGTAGATTGCCCGCAGTTCGAGCGCGGCGCGTTTTGCGTCCGCGCCCGTTGCCGCCCTTGCGCCCGCCCGCGCCGCCGCGCTTTTAGAGCCGAAGGGGTTTTTTGCCAAGAGCTTTTCGACCGCCTCTGCGCGCTTTTGCGGCGCGGTTTCGCCCGCCGCGAATGCGGAGAGCGCGGCCGCTGCCGCGAGTGCCGTTAACGCGATTTTCTTCATCGTACCGCCCTGCGCGATTTTTTCGCCGCGCGTTTTTGTTTTGTTTCGGGCTTTGTTTCCGATTCGCCCGCCGCTTCGGTTTTTTCTTCCGCGTTTGTGTCGGAGGTAATCGATTTCGGTAGCACCGTTTTTTCGAAAGAGCTGAACTTGCGGTTTCCCGCGTCCATGGTTTCGTTTTTCGCGTCGTGGAATTTGCCCGTTTCGAAGTACCGCGCAACCTCTTTCGACGTTTCCTCCGAGCCTATTTTGTTTTTTGCAAGCAGGGAGGCATACGCCTCGCTCTTTACCATTGTCGGGCGGATAAAAATGATAAGCTCGGTGCGCTCCACCTTTTGGGAATTGGGTTCGAAGAAGTGTCCCACGAGCGGGAGGTCGGAGAGCAGGAAGACTTCGCCGTCGGTCTTTGTTGATTTCGTCTGTTGCAGACCCGCAAGAATCACGGTTTCGCCGCTTGCCGCCGACACGAAGCTTTCCGCCTCGCGCTTGCCGATAATCGGCTGGCTTACGTCGTTGATAAGCTGCGTGCGGACGACCGATTCCACGGTCTGTTTTATCTCCATCTGCACGACTCCGTTTTCGCCGATGAGCGGCTTTACTTCGAGGATTATGCCGATGTCCTTCCACTCGACGGTGTTTTTTGTCTGCGGGTAGTTTGTTGTTTCTATGGAGGTTGTCTGCGTGATGAGCGCCTGCGTTTCCGAGACGTTGATTGTGGCTTTCTTATTGTGCGTTGTGACAATCGACGGCGCGGAGAGGATTTTTATGTTGCTGTTTTGCGACGCCACGCTGAACACGCTGTTGAAGCCGTATTCGTCGATTGAAAGCGTGAACGGCGAGGTTTCGGTGCCGTCCATTGCGGCGACCGCCGTCCGCCCGTTCCAGCCCTTTTTGCCCGAATCGTTCGGGAGCGTAGAGTAGCCCAGCCCGAACGACGAAAGCCCCGATGTCTGGTTGTCGGTGAGGGTGACTTCGGTTATGATTACGTCGATTTTTACCTGCGCGAGGACGATGTCGATTTTCTTTATGATAGCGTCGATTTGTTTGAGGTCGGTGGGCGTGCCGTAGACCACTACCGAATTGCTGCGCTCGTCGGCGACAATCGTGATGTAGTCGGAGAACTGCAACGCCGCGCCCGTGGGGTCTGCCGTGAGGTTTGTTGGGAGCTTCGCGGCGTTCGCCGCCTTGTTTTGCGCGTTCGAGATTCTGTTTGCGCGGTTGGCGGCGTTGACCGCGGCGGTCTTTGCGGTCTGCGCGTTTTTGGCGGCGGTTTTCTGCCCCTTTACGACGCTGTTCAAAACGCTTTCGATGTCCTTCGCCTCGCCGTGTCTTATATAGAATACTTCCGACTTCGTAAGCGGCTGCGCGTCTACGTCGAGCTTTTCGATGATGTCGGTTATGTTTTTGAGGTTGCCCTTGGAGGTTGCGATGAGCACTTGGTTTGTGCGCTCGTCGGCCTCTATTGTGGTTTTGTCGAAATACTTTTTGAGGACTTCGCTTTTGAGGGTTGCGAAGCGGCGTTTGAGGTCGTCGGCTGACATGTTTTTGAGCATGACAACGCCGATGTCCTCGTTGATTGTAGTGGGCGTGTCTATTTTCGAAAGCAGGGCTTCCACACGCTGGTGGTTTACGAGGGTGTCGGTAAGCAGGAACGCGTTTTTCTGCGGGAAGAGCGCGATGAAGGGCGCGGCTTCGGGCGACACGCATTTGAGGAGCGTCTGCTGGAATGTTTCGGCGTCGGCGTATTTAAGCTCGTAGAGTTTCGAGAAAATCTCCTGCGTAGGCGCGATATTTTTTGCCGAGCCTGAAATGAGCGCGGGAGCCTGCGTTGCCGAAACTCCCGAATGCGACGCCTTGAAAAACTTTTCGCCGAGGGGCGTTATCGCAACCCCGTTTGCCGTCAGCAGCGACTTGAACGCAACTATCGCCTCCGACCTCGACAGCTTGCCCTCCGTGGAAAAATTTATCTTTACGTTCGGCAGGTTCGGCGCGACGATTGCGATTTTCCCCGTCAACGCCTCCAAAATCTTCACCGTGTTTGCGGGCGTTTCGTCCACGAGGAAAAACGGCCCCTGCGGGGCGTCGTCAAGCTTGGGCGATTGCAGGGCGGAACTTTGTTCGGGTTTCGCCCCGTCGGCGCGTCCGCAGACCGCCGCCGCCGCCGTTGCGACGGCAAACGCCGCCAGTTTTAGTGTCTTAAATTTCATTGCAATGTGGTAAATGTGTATTTTTGCCCCGCGCGGCTATTGCGCGCGAAAGTCCGAAATGTATAGTCTCAGTACTATTAAATGCAACAGCTATCCGAAAGTTTCCGAAAAAAAATAAAAAAATGAGTTGCATTTGGACGCGCCGAACATACAGTGGATTCTATGAAACTTCGTAATACAGTTTTTCTTACTTTGATTGCCGCAGGCGCGGCTCTGCTCTCAGGCTGCAATGTGGCGGACGAAACCACGGCGCACCAGAAAAGCACGGTTTTCGGTCTCTACACCTACGAACCCGCCTGCTTTGCCCCCTCGTCTCCCACGTCGATGACCGTCCGCACGGACGACGCTTGCGGCATGGAACTGCCTTCCGGCGACAGAACCCAGTTCCTCTGGGGTCTCATCTCAATCGAAGACTACTAATATTTCGGGAATTTTCCGCGCGGACGGGCTACCTCCACATGCTCCGCGCGGCATTTGCCTAAACGCTCCGTCGTTCGAACCGCCGCAGGTCGGCTGTCGATATATCGTCGGAGCGTTTTTTTATCCCCCGATTCGACACATGGATTCCGTTTATACAATAGACATCGGCAACACGCGCACGCACTGCGCGCTCGTTTCCGCAAGCGGCGGAAAGTACGAAATACTTTCGTCGGCGGACTACATGAGCGCGGACTTTGCGCGGATTTTCGCCGAAGAACGCCTGCTCGACGCAAGCGGCGCGGACGCCGCGGCATGGTGCTCCGTAGTGCCGAAATACTCGGACGCGCTTTCGGAAGTTCTTGACGGGCGGGGGTCTTTCAGGCTCTCGCACGAAACGTCGCCCATCGAAATAGACCTGCCCAATCCCGCCCAGTTGGGGCAGGACAGAATTGCCGACGCCGTCGGCGCGGGGCTGTTTTTCGAGCCGCCGTACATCGTGGTGGACATGGGGACTGCGGTCACGATTGATTTGGTCGATTCGCGCGGGAAATATGCGGGCGGGGCAATCGCCCCCGGAATGCACGCGTTTGCGGAGTATCTCAACGAACGCGCGGCGCAGCTGCCCAAAATAAACCCCGCCGACGCCGACTACGGGGCGAGCATCGGCAGGGACACGGTTTCGGCAATGCACGTCGGCTGCGTGAAGGGCTTTTGCAAGCTTGCCGACGGGATTATCGCAGACATCGAGCGCGACTTCTTCGGCGGCGGGAGCGCGGCGGAGCGCACGGTTTTCACGGGGGGGAGCGTTGGGCTTCTTCCTAAAAAATGGCTTGCAGACAGGAAAATCGAGTCCAATCTTGCAAACTTGGGTTTGGCAAGGTCGTACCTTTTGAACACGGAAAAAATATAGAATATGAAAAAGATTTTGACTGCATTTATATTGGCTTCGCTGGCATCGGTTTCGTTCGGAAACCCGTCGCCCGAACTTCTCAAAAACAAGGCGGACTTTTCGAAGACCGAACTTTTCGAGTCGAACGCGGTGTTTGCCGACAAGGCGGCGAACGCGGCCCTTCTGCGCGACTACGAGGCGAACCCCGCCGCGTACAAGCCCGACCAGCTTCTGCCCGTCGCGGTCTGCTACCTGAGCTTCGGCGACATTCCGAAGTCGAAGGCGGCGTTCGAGTCTTTTCTGAAAACCTCGCCGAAAAATATCCGCGCCCTCAGAACTCTCGGCACGATAAGCCTGCTGTCGAAAGATTTCGACACCGCGATGCGCTACTACAAAACGGCAATCGCCGCGGGCGACGAGAAGTCGAACGTGTTTCTCGGAAGCGCGTACATCATGGCGAACAAAGCCGACGAAGTTAAGCCGCTTCTGCCCGTCCTCGAAAAGCTTGCCAAGACGAATTTGGAGGCTCTGAACGTGGTGATGTTCTACGCGGGGCGCGACAGAAAGAACTTCGACAGGGAGCTTGTCCAGAAAGTCCTCGCAGGCGTTGACGCCCGAAGCATTCTCGAAAGCGCGACGCCCGACGGAATGTCCACGGTTTTGCGCCTGTATCTGGCAACGCGCGACATGTGGCCGGTGTCCGCTCTCGCGGTGCCCGCCCGCGCGGCGGCTCTCGCCGAGCTTTGGACTGTTGCGCTGCCTGCGTATAAAAAGATTCTCGCCGCCGAGCCCAACAACAGGCTCGCCCTGCGCGGAATGGGCTTGGTTGCCTACCGCACGGGCGACATCATGGGAGCTGCAAACTACATCATGAAGGCGTACAAGGCGGGCGAAAAGGCGGCGGTTTCCGACGGCATAGACCTTTTCCTGCTCTCGCGCAACCGCGCCGTTTGGGAAATGTTCAAGCCGCTTTCGGGCGAAGTGGATCCCGCTCCCGCGGTTCTCGCGGAGCTTGTGCGCTGCTCGGTGGGGCGCGACGACTCCGCCGACGCTTTCTACTACGGCGCGCTCGGCAAAAACTCCGCGCCCCTCTACGCCGACGAAGCGGTTTCAAAGCTTCTCGAAGACGGCGTGAAAAAATACTCCTCCGACAAGCGTTCGGCGGAGGTCGCAAAGAGGCTCGCCGCGGCAAAGCCCGCAAAAAAATAAGATGGTTCGCGAGCGCAAAAAAAAGACGGACTACGGCGCGCTCAACAGCCCGTTCATGCGGATTCCGCGCATGGACGTACGCGCGGCGCGCGTGCTGCTCGACATCGGCGTGCGCGAAATTTACGAGCTTCGCGGGCGCGACCCCGAATCGCTCCTCGCCGACGCCCGCAAAAAACGCCCGACGATTCCCGACGATATTCTGAAATTTTTGAAAATCGCGGTCGATTTCGCCGACGCGCAGGAATAATGCGCTGCGCGGAAAAATCGCAAAATTTGACCAAATATGTACAAAGACGATAAATTGACGATAGGCGGCAGGGAGTTCTCCTCCCGCCTTTTTCTCGGCACGGGAAAGTTCTCGTCGCCGCAGGTAATGAGGGACGCGCTTGCGCAGAGCGGCGCGTCGGTCGCGACGGTCGCGTTGAAGCGCGCAAATCTTGGCGGAGGTTCGGACGCGTCGGCGGACATCGCCGAATGGCTCGAACCCGACAAGTACCTCGTTCTGCCCAATACATCTGGCGCGGTGAACGCCGACGAGGCAGTGAGAATTGCGCGGCTCGGACGCGCCGCGGGCTTCGGCGATTTCGTGAAGCTCGAAATCCACCCCGACCCGAACTACCTTCTTCCCGACCCCATCGACACCCTCGAAGCCACGAAAATCCTTTCGAAAGACGGCTTCAAGGTGATGGCGTACATCAATGCCGATCCCGTTCTTGCGCTCCGCCTCCAAGACGCGGGCGCGGTCGCCGTCATGCCGCTGGGCGCGCCAATCGGCACAAACAGGGGCGTCGAGACGCGCGGACAGGTCGAAATAATCATAGAGCAGTGCGACGTCCCCGTTGTAGTAGACGCGGGCATAGGGCTTCCGTCGCATGCGGCGGAGGCTATGGAAATGGGGGCGGCAGCCGTCATGATAAACACTGCGGTTGCGGCTGCGTCCGACCCCGTCGCGATGGCGAAGGCGTTTGCGGAGGCGGTCGAGGCTGGGCGCACGGCAAAGCTCACTGCGTCGTTCGAACGCGGGGTTTTCGCTTCGGCGACAAGCCCTCTTACGGGATTCTTGGAGTAGACCGCAATGAAGGACACTTTTTTGGAGGAGTTGCGCAGCCGCGACCTGCACGCGCTTTCGGAAATTTCGCGCAAAACTTCCGCGCGTGAGGTCGAGCACATTTTGCGCAAGGGGCATGCCGACACGCTCGAAGAGTTCGCCGCGCTGATTTCGCCCGCCGCCGAAGCCTATTTGGAGCAGATGGCGCAGCTTTCCGCGGCAATCACGCGCAAATATTTCGGGCGCACAATGCGCATGTTCGCGCCGCTTTACGTCAGCAACGAGTGCATAAACAACTGCGTCTACTGCGGCTTTGCGCACAGGCATTCGATAGAACGCCGCACTCTTTCGCTCGAAGAGGTCGAACGCGAGGTCGAGGCTATTTACAGGCTCGGATTCCGCAACATTTTGCTTGTAGCCGCCGAGAACCCCAAGCTTGTTTCGTCGGGCTACATGGCGGACGTCATCGACATCGCGATAAAGCGCATGCCGTCGGTCTCGATTGAAATCGCGCCGTCGCGCGTGGTAGACTACAAAAAGTACGTCGACACGGGTTGCGAGGGGCTTACGGTCTTTCAGGAAACATACGACGAAAAGGTGTACCCCACGCTCCACCCGTCGGGGCCGAAATCGGTGTTCTGGTGGCGTCTCGGCACGCCCGAACGCGGCGCGGAGGCGGGCATGCGCAAGCTCGGCTTGGGCCCCCTTTTGGGCGTCAACGAATGGCGCTTCGAGGTGCTTGCGGTCGCGCTTCACGCAATGTTTTTAATGCACAAGGCGTGGAGGTCGCAGGTTTCGATAAGCCTGCCGCGCATGCGCCCCGCCGCAAGCGGCTACGTTCCGCTTCCGCAGAACATTCCCACCGACCGCGAGCTTGTCTTGACGACATGCGCCCTCAGGATTTTCCTCAGCCGCCTTGCGATTGTGGTCTCCACGCGCGAAAGCAGAAAACTTCGCGACGGACTCATGGGCTTGGGCGTAACCCAGATGAGCGCGTTCAGCAGCACCAAGCCCGGCGGATACGCCGACCGCGAGGAAAGCGGCGAGCAGTTCCATATCGACGACGGCCGCACGCCCGCGGAGTTCGCCGAAGCCCTGAAAAAACACGGGCTCGACCCCGTCTGGAAAGACTTCGACACGGCGTTTGTGTCGCGCGGCGCGGAGTAGGTTTTCCCGCGCTTCGGCGCGTTTTTTCCAACAACAAAAGCGCTTCATATGAAAAAAATCGCTTCCGTTTTGACATTGATTGCCTGTTGCGCCTGCGCCTACGCCGCTTCGGCGGGTGCGTGGACGGTTTCGGGGAGGGCGTCGGCGACGCCCGACGGCGTTCTGCGTCTTGAAAGGGGCGCGTCCGCGCTGCTTCCGCCCGAAAACAACGGCGGTGCGTTTGCCGACTTCGAGCTTTCATGCGAAGTCCGCACGTCGCCGAACACAACGGGCTTTGTGGCGTTCCACACCGATTCCGCGTTCTCGAAAGGCTACAAAATTGCGCTCGACAATTCGGCGGAATCGAAAACGTGGTGGCGCAAGACGGGCAGTCTGCTCGGAGTGCGGAACGTCGTAAAGCGCGTTGGCGCGGACGGCGAATGGCTGAGGCTTTGCGCGAGGGTGTCGGGCAACCTTGTTGAAATTTCGGTAGACGGACAGAAGCTTGTGGAGTACGCCGAGCCTGAAAATCCGTACAGGCTTCCGCAAAACAAAAACGCGCGTCTGGGAGACGGCGCAATCGGCGTGAAATGCGATTCGGGCGGCTTTGTGGAGCTAAGAAATTTCAGGGTGTCGAAGCTCAAAAAATCGGCGGCGCGCGCGCAGTCCGAACCCGAAACGGCGGAGGGCGTCATTGCCCTCCACCAGTCCGACTTCCCCGTGCTCGACTACCACGTCCACCTTAAAGGAGACCTCGACGCCGAAAAGGCGAAAGCACAGTCGCGTAAATACGGCATAAACTACGCAATCGCCGTCAACTGCGGCAAGGACTTCCCGATAGATAGGGATTCGCTCGCGCTCGAATTTTTCGAAAAGAACAAGTCGCAGCCGTACATCGTCGCAATGCAGGCGGAGGGGCGCGAGTGGACAAAACTCATTTCCAAGCCCGTCCGCGCAAAATTCGCCTACGCCTTTACCGACGCCATGACTTTCGAGGATGGAAGCGGAACGCGCGTCCACCTTTGGATTCCCGCCGAAGTGAAAGTGGGCGACAGGCAGGAGTACATGGACATGATTGTGGAAAAAATCTGCGGCGTGCTCGGCGAACCCGCCAACATCTACGCCAACGCGACATACCTGCCCGCCGAGCTCCAGCCCGAATACGCAAAACTTTGGACACCCGCCCGACGCGCAAAAATGCTCGACGCTCTGGTTCGCGGCGGCATGGCGCTGGAAATCAGCGCGCGCTACAAAATTCCCGACGCCGAATTTGTGAAGGCGGCAAAGGCCCGCGGCGTAAAGTTCACATTCGGCAGCAACAACGGCAACTCCGATTTCGGCAAGCTTGAATACTGCCTGAAAACCGCGCGGGAGTGCGGGCTTACCGCCTCCGACATGCTCAACCCCTACGAGTGCCGCCCGCGTTAAATTGTGCCGCGCGGCTGTTGCGGCGCATGTCGGCGGACAGTGCGTGTTCCGCAGGGCGATGCGCGTTTTCCCTTTGCGCTCGGGTTTGTTCTATTTTTGCTTCGCGATTCGGCTTGGCTTTTTGCCTTGCCGATTTTTTTTGCGCTTGTCGGAAGTTTCGCGGCGGCGCGTTATTTGCGCGGCTTGTTTTATCTACGCCATGTTTTTGCCGGTGCGCAATACGAGCTGCCCGCAGGCGGCGTCTATTTCCGAGCCTTTTTCGCGACGGAGCGTGCACGACACTTTTTCTGCTTTCAGCAGGTTTGCGAACGCCGCGCGTCTGGGCGCGGGCGAGCGTTCCCAGTCGAGCGCGTCAACCCTGTTGTAGGGAATCAGGTTGACGTGCGCGTGGAGGCGTTTTGCGATTTTCGCAAGCTCCCTCGCGGCGTGCTGCGAGTCGTTGACATCTTTTATCAAAATGTATTCAAGGGTAATCATTCTGCCGTTCGCCGCGGCGAACTTTTCGGCGGCGGGCAGGAGCTTTTCGAGCGGGAACTTCCCGTTAATCGGCATGATTTTCGAGCGTATTTCGTTCGTCGAGCCGTGCAGGCTGATTGCCAGTCGGTAGGGGAAGTCGGAGTCGGCAAGGCGTTCGAGAACGTCGGCGATTCCGCTTGTTGAAACGGTTATGCGGCGCGCGCCGAACGCGAATTTGTCGGGCGCGTTGAGCACCGCGAGCGCGGCGAGCAGGTTGTCGGCGTTCATGAGCGGCTCGCCCATTCCCATGACGACCACGTTTTCGAATTCGAATTTGCGCGTCTTTTTGCCGTTGCGGATTTCGTCTGCCGCAAACGGCAGCATTTGCGCCACGATTTCCCCCGCGGTGAGGTTGCGGAAAAATCCGTTAAGTCCCGACGCGCAGAATTTGCAGCCGCACGCGCAGCCAACCTGCGTGCTTACGCAGAGCGTTTTGCGAACCTCGCCGCCGTCGTCGGACGGTGCTTCGAGGAGGACGCATTCGACGAATTTTCCGTCGGACAGCCCGAAGAGGTATTTTTTTGTTTCGTCGGCGGACTCCCTGTTGCCGACGAGTTTCCCCGCGGCGAATTCGAAATTTTCGGCGAGCCAATTTTTGAGCTTTTCGGGCAGCGCGGGGAAGTCGGCGGGCGAGAATATCTTGTGTTTGTAGACTGCGTCGAAAACCTGCGACGCGCGGAATTTCTCGAAGCCCGCGGCGGCGAGCGCGGCGGCGAGTTCGGGTTTTGAAAGCGTGTAGAAGTCGGGTTTCACGCGCGGTTAGAAGCGGTCGTTTTGCGGACGCCAAGTATCGCGGTCGGCGGCTCTGTTGCGTTCGCTGACGCGTTTCATGTAGGTGTCGGCGTCGCGCGTTTCGCCGCTTACGACGGAGCCTATCGGCGTCTGCTTGGCGTCGTTTTCGACGTTTTCGAATGCGTTGCACGCGGCAAGCGTTGCGATTGCCGCCGCCGACAAAAGGAGTTGGGCGATGTTTTTCATTTTTTTGCGTTCGTGTAATATTTGGAATCGATAAAAATCCGTCCCTTGTAAACCCAGCGCGGCGATTTCGAGCCGTCCGACTTCCTGATTATCGCGCGTTCGAAGCGCAGGGTTTTGTCTGGGCTGTCGTCCACGCGGATTTCGTGCGTTTCGTCGAGCGTCTTTGCGGGGTCGGGCAGCGACGCCAGAAGCGAGCGCAACTGCGACATGCTCGGAATGTAGCCGCCTTTTTTCTCTTCGGACTTTTTAAAGAAATTCATATTTCCATTCTTTTACCGAACGGCGCGTCTTGCAAGAACAAAGCGTTTGCGCCACGCGTCTACGGCTTGAACGGACTTTTGCGCCCGCCCTTGTTGCTGCGGTGGCGGGCAAGCTCGCGCATGTCCACCGCGATGTCGTCGGTCTCGAATATTTCCGAGCCCAAGAGGTGCTCGAAAATGTCTTCGAGCGTGATTACGCCCGTGAGCGACGCAAATTCGTCCACCACGATTCCCATCTGCTGGTGCTTTTTTATTAGCTGGCGCAGAACCGCGAGAGCCGAGCCGTTTTCGGGAACGAATGTCGTCGGCTGCATGATTTCGGAAATTTTCTTCGCGTGGCAGTCGTTCGCCATGGCGGTCAGAATGTCGCGCCGCCGAACGACGCCCACGATGTTGTCGAGCGTGTCGCGGAAAACGGGGAAGCGCGAGAAATTAGGGTTGGGGTGTTCGGCGAAAAACTCCCCTACGTTTTGGTCGTAGTCCGCAGTTTCTACCACCGTGCGCGGCGTCATGATTTCGGCTATCGTGACGTCGTCGAGCGAGAGCGAATTCGCAATCAGGTCGCGCTCCTGCGGGGTGATTACGCCGTCCTTTTCGCCCTTGTTCGCCAGCATCACGATTTCGTCGTCGCCCGATTCGTCCTTCTGCGCGTTCGATTTGAGTCCCTTCAACACGAACGACGTGAATTTCGCCATCGGCGCCATCGCCACGCGCAGCCACGAGAGCGGGTATATGAGGTAGGGTTGCAGGGGGCGGCGGTAGATTATGCCGATGTTTTTTGGCATGATTTCCGAAAAGAAGAGAATGCCCACCGTGAGCGCGGCGGGGAAGACGTACGCCGTGGCGATTCCCGACCCGAACAGCGCGGCGCACTGCACGCCCGCGAGCGTCGCGCCGAACGTGTTTGCGATTGTGTTTGCCGTGAGAATCGCCGACGTCGTTTCGTCGATGTTGCGCACGCAGCGTTCGAGTATCGCCCCGCGGCGCGGCGACTGCTTTTTGAGGCGTTCGATTTCGATTTCCGTAGTGCTCAGCACAACCGCTTCGAGCGTGGAGCACAGCGCGGAGACGCCGAGCGTCAGGATAATTGTGATTGCAAGGTATGCCATTTACGGGAGCTGTTTATCGCAAAACGTCGGCTCTTTCGCAAACATAAATTTGTCCGCCGCCGAATTTAGAGCGGGCGCGTTCCGCAAACGAAGTCGGCGTATGCGCGCGAAGCCTCGCAGTCGGTCTGTACCCATTCGGGGCATTCGTAGGGGTGGAGCTGGGCGAACCTTTCGCGCAGTCTGGGCAGGGCGTCGGGCGAAGCTTTTATGACGGCGGGGTATTCGGTTTCGCGGCAGAGTTTGCCGTTCCAAACATAGGTCGATTCCACGGGCGAGCCTATTTGCACGCATGCCGCCAGCCCCTCCGAAACAAGCGTTTCGGCGGTGTCGGCGGCGGAGTGTTTTTCGGGAAATGTCGAAAAAATGCAAATTATCCTGTTTTCCATACAAGGCATTTTACAAAAAATTTTTGACGCGCGAAGCCTTATTTCTAAATTCTTTCATATATCGGGTTCGGCAGTGTCCCGCCGCGCCCGCAAGTTTATCAAAGCAATAAGGAGAATAAAAAAACATGTTTACACGAAGGGATTTTCTTAAAAATTCCGTTTTGCTTGGGAGCGCGGCTATGTTTCTGCCCGCGTGCAATTCTGTGGCGAAACCGCGCAAAGTAGGCGCGAATGAAAAATTGAACGTGGCGGTCGTAGGCTGCGGCGGACGCGGCTTCGAGACCGTCATGGCCGCAGGCGCGCTCCCCTCCGTCCGCGAGCTGAAATACAACCCCGCCACGATGTCTTTCGACTCTTGTCCAGAGGCGGAGAGGCTTGTCTCGTCGCTCTACGACTACAATCCGTCGTTCCTTCCGTAGTCGGCGTGGGATTCGAAAAAACGCGCGGGCTAATGCGTCCGCGCGTTTTTTGTTTTGTGTTTTCCTATTTGAATTTCGGCAGGAACGGCGCAAGTATTTCGGCGCATTCGGCGCGTTTCAAACCGCCGAGCTGCACAGTAAGCGCAAGCGTTATTTCTCCGCGCCCCGCTGCCGCGCAAATGTCGGAGGCAAGCTTGTACGCCTTGAACGCAGTCGCCGCGTCGGACTTTTCCGCAACGTAGTAGAGGTCGCCGAGCAACGCCGTCGAAACGTCCCTGTCGCGCAGACAACCCGAAAGGAATTTCAACGCCTCCGCGGGGCGTCCGAGGTCGGCGGTGTTCCGCGCTATCTTCCCGCAGAGCGCGGCATAGCCCGCTGTTTTCTCCGCGCCCGCCGCGCGTACGCGGTCGGCGGCGAGGGCGTTCAACGCCTCCGCGAAGTCGGCGTTCGAGCCTGCGAGCATGGACGAAATTTTTGCGAGCCTTGCGGCGGGCAGTATTTCCGCGCCGTAAGTTCCAGCTTCGTCGCCGCCGTCGAAAACCGAGAGGCAGTCGAGATTCGAAACGTCGATTGCCGCCACGAGCTTTGCGGCGTCGTTTGGCTTGCCCGCGTCGAACGCAGTTTTTGCGCACGCCGCGTAGGCGCGGTTTCGGCTTGAAATGTCGGATATTTTTGCGGCGTTTGCCTGCGCCTCGGCGAAGTTGCCCCGCGCCGAGATTCCCTGCGAGAGCCTTGCGAAGAACGCGTCCCTTTCCGCGGAGTTTGCGAGGCGTTCAGCCAACGCCGCCGCCGCCGCGCTGTTTTTGCCGCGCCCAACGACGTCCGCGATTTCCGCGAACGCTGCGGCGAATGTTTCGGGGTCGGAAATTTTCTTTGCCGTCTCTATCGCGCGCGCGTCGTCGCCGAAGTTTGCGAACGCGGCGGCTATGCCTCCGAGAGCCTTTTCGCGCAGGTTTTTCGCGCTGATTTTTTCTATGTTGTTTTGCGCGGAAGCGAGGATTTTTACGAATTCCCGCTTGACGGCATTGTCGGCGAACGCGGCGGATTTCGCCTTTTCGCGCAGGTTGTCGATAGTCCTTACGTCGTAGGCTACGAGCGACGCGTCGGTGCTCGCCGCTTTGAGGAACGCCGCGGCGTCGGCAATTTTGCGCGTCTGCGGCGAGGCCGCCGGCGCGGCGGCTTTCGGCTTTGCCGCCTGTTGCGCGGGCTGCTTCGCCGCGTTGAGCCTGCCGCGCAGTTCGGGAGATTTTATGTTTGAAACTATCGCCGCGCGGATTTTCGAAGCCTTGTCCGCATGGATTTTCGGGGACGCCGCCACGGCTTCGGCGAGTTCCGCAAGGGCGTCGTCGCGCCGCGCCGCGTCGGCATTCGACATCGCGATAGCCCACGCCAGTTCCGCGTCGGCGAGCGCGGGATTTTCGAAAGTTTTAAGCAACGGGATAATCCGCCCCGAAAGCTCGGAGTATTTGCACGGGCCCACGAGCGTGGACTCGTCGGTCATCACTTTGAGCGCGATTGCCGATTCGGGGTATTTGTCCACAACGCGCTCCACTTCGGAACGGGCGTTTTCGCAGAGTTCGAGCGCGGTTTTGTAGTCGGCGGCGGCGAACGCCTTTTCGGCTTTCGCCACTTTGCGGGCGGCGTTGACATATTCGCGCCCCGCGTTTTTTTCGGGGGAGTCTGCGCAAGCGGCGACAAACACCGCAAGCGACGCCCCGACTGTTATGATTAGTTTTCGCATGGGGCAGATTCTGCCACCGCCGCCGCGCAAGTAAAGATTTTTTCCGAACCGCCGCCGATTTTTACGCAAAAAAGCCCGACTTTTGTCGGGCTTTGAAACCACTTAAATTTTGTGTTGTTTATTTTCTGCGGCGGTAGACTGCGAGTCCCAATGCGATTGCCCCGAAAATCGCCGCCCATTCGGCGGGTTCGGGAATGTTGAGTCCGAGCTGGTACGCCGTGCCGCCGTTGTAGAGGATTTCCTCCCATGCGAGATTGCCCGACTGCCCGTTGAGCGTAATCTTTTCGAGCGCGTTTGTCGCGGTGTCGTCGCGGCTTATGATGATGAGCCTTGCTTCGTCCGCGAGGGTAACGTCGAGCGCGCCGTTCATTTCTTGTATGCCCGCAAAAACCAAGTCGGTTTCGGCGGCGACCTCTATCGTTGCCGTCGCGTCCGATGCCACCGAGAGCATGCCCGCCGAAAAGTCTTTCGCTACAATGAGGCTGCCTGCCTTGTTTGCCGCAAATCTCAGCCCGTTGGAAGACTGAAGCGATATCGCGCTGTCGATTGCAAGCGTAGTGCCGATGATTGCCAGCGATTTTCCTTCCGCAATCGAAAGCTTGGAGCCGTTTTCAAACGTTGTTTTTGCCTGAACGTTGACAGTGCCATTCGAAATTATGCTTCCGCCGATGACCGATTCCTGCGTGAGGTTGACCGATCCCGCTTTGAGCGTGCCCGTCGCGCCCACCGTGAACGTGTAGTAGCCCGAATATGCGTCGGCGGGGTTCTGCCCGAAGTCTTTTGTTACATTTACCGTGCCGTCTATTATGACTTCCGAGCCTGTTTTTTCGGGGCTGTTTGCCCTGATGATAAGCCTGTCCGTGTTGACTGTAATGCCCTTGCCGATGTAGAGTCCGGACTTGTCTCCCATCGCGCGGATAACGTTGAGGCCGGTGTTCTTGAAGTTGACTGTCGCGGTGTCGCCGTCGTTCATAGCCTCCAACGAGATTGTGTTGCCGCTGAAATTCCACTGCATGGGTGTTGCATCGGAGAGGTTCAGCACCGAGCCGTTTTCGAAAAGAACGGTGTCGTTTGTGTAGAAACCGTTGTTGCCGCTTGCAACTCCGAGCTGCGAGCCCGAAATCGTGCCCGCTACCTTGAAGTAGCCAGTGTCGCGGGCTTCCGCCGTGCCACTGCCCGTTCCTTGCATCATGAGCTTCGGCTCCGTTTCCGAGGCGACCAGCAATTTCGCATTTTCGCGCGAAACCGCCGCGGCGACGTAGTCGGCTACTGCGGATTGCGAGCACGCAATGCTTGCGAGTGCCGCAAGCGAAATGATTGTCGATTTTCTGTTCATTTTTCTATATAGTAATTTGTTTGTGTCGGTTGCAGTAGGGC
>JAJXPD010000035.1 GCA_021641325.1 Opitutales bacterium | reverse complement strand
ATGCAGAGGTACAGCAGCGAGCGGAATTTCATTTGGTTGCGCGCCTGCAATATCGTGATTCCTATGTTTTGTATGAGGGGCACCGTCAGCGCGGAGAAGAATATCAGCGCCGTGTAGTAAACCGAATCGAAGCTGTTTCCCACCCACAGCTCAATAAAATTCCGCCCGAAGCAGACGAAGCCCGACATTATGAACGCGAGCACCGCAAACTGTATGCGCCCCGTTTTTATAAAAATGTCCGAGATTTTTCTTTCGTCGTTTTCCACCGCGACGAGCGCCGTGATTTTCGGAAGGAAAACCGACGAAATCGCCGTCGAAAATTGCATGTACATGTTCTGGAATTGGATTGCCAGAGCAAAGACCGCAATCGCCGCGGCGCTTGCGTATATTCCCAAAATGAACGGGCCGGAATTCCAGTAGATTCTGTCCATTATCAAATTCAGGAATATCCAAAACGAAAATATGAAGATTTCGCGCAGTAAGTCGGTGTCGAATTTGCCGAATTTCAGCCTGATTTTAATCTTACGCTTGCAGTAGAAGTAATTCAGTGTGAAAACCGAAATGTTGAAAATCGTCGTTATTAGCAGAATCGCAACCGCCTTGTAGCCCAAATGGAGCATTGCGACAATCGCGAGCGTGTTCAAAATTGTCCGCGCTATCACAACAGATTTCAAAAACACGAAATTTTCGTATGCGGTTATTATTCCGCCGAAAATGCTCATAGGGAATGCGAATGCGAGGTTCACCATTATGATGAGCATCATGATTTTCAACTCGCCGATTTCCCCGCCGGTCAGCGATTCCGAGAAAAACAGATTCAGGTTGAAGTATATCGCCGCGCAAATGGCAACCACAACCAGCATTAAAACGACGTATATCGAAAAGAACATGCCGAAAAGGGTGTACTGCTTTTCGGTGTCGCCCTGCGCCCGGTATTTTGCGGTGTAGCGCACGATTGCGTCGGAAAACCCGAAGTCGAGAATTTCGAGGTATGCCATGATTGACAACGCAAGCGAGTACAGCCCGAATTCGCTTTTGCCGAGCATTCGCAGCATGTACGGCGTGTAGAGCAGATAGACGGCTATGCGCAAAAAGATTATCGCATAGTTCAGAATTGCTCCCGCTTTTACTTGGTTCGAGTTCATGGGTATGGTGATGGTTGCAGTTTTTATCGTGCGCGCCGGCAAGTCAAGCGATAATGCGGGCGGCGGATTTTAGCTTCCGTTTTGTGTTGAAATGCGCTTCGGGCATGAATACATTGAAATCCGTTTTTGCGCGCAAAATGGATATGGAAAAAAAATACAGGGTTGCATTGGTGTCTCCGAACCTCGGCGACCACATGACCGTAAAGCTTGCCCATTCTCTGGCGAAAGTCTCCCGCGTTGGAGAAGTTTTTGTGGCGGGCGTGGACAGGGGAAAGGGGTCTGTCAATCCCTCCTACCGCAGGCTTGCGGGCTTTCCGTCTGGCGGTTTTTTTTCGCGGGCATTCAAGCTGCTGTCGCTCTTTTTTAAAATAAGAAAGGCGGTCAAGCCATTCGATGTCGTTGCGGCGTGGTCGCTCGACACGTCGCTGCTTGCGCTGTCGGCTTCGAAGTTTTTCGGGGCGAAAAACAAAAAGTTCATATACTTTTACAGCGATGTCCACCCCGTTTGCACGCGGAAAACCGCAGTGGGGGCGCTGGCGCGCGCCGTCGAATGCTTTATCGCGCGGCATGCCGATATTGTAGCGTTTACAAGTCCGCTGTTTAGAACCGAATATTTCGGACGCATGTGCGGGCTGGAAATTAAAAACTTTCAATATGTCGAAAACAAAATAGCCCCCGATTTCGCCGAAAAATCGCTTGCGGGATACAATCCCGATTCGCGCGATTTCTCCCGCCCGACGATAGGCTATTTCGGAATTCTGCCGTATAAAGACGCCTACGATTTCATGTGCGCCGCCGCGCGTTCGGGCGTCAGAACCTACTTTCGGGGAAAACTTCTGCCGTCGGTTGCCGAAAATTTTCCGCCCGAAGTCGAAAACGGCGGGGCGTACAAGAATCCCGACGATTTTCCCGAAATGTACGCGCATGTGAACATGTCCTACATTATACACAACTTCGCGCCCGACACCAACTACCAGTGGCAGATGACCAACAGGTTTTACGACGCCCTCATGATGAAAACCCCGCTTGTAGTCCAAAAGGGCACTTCTTGCGAGAAATTTGTAAGGGACAACGATATCGGCGTTGTCGTCGATATTTACAATCCCGAGGAGTCCGTCGGCGTTCTCTCGTCGATAAGCCACTCCGACTTGGAACGCTGGGTTGCTAACATTTCGAAATTGGACAAATCTACATGGCAGCTCGGCGACGAATACGAGCGCATGTTCGGCAAAATCCTTCCCGCCCGCGCGCGGGCGGACGGATAATATTGACACTTGCAGCCCGCTCAATATAGATTTAGGCGCAAAATGGATTCGGCAGGGCAGAAAGGTTATAGGAAGAAGCTGACTTTTGTGGTATCGTACGCAAATGAATTCGGCGGCATTCAAACCGTAAACGAACTCTTGCTGAATATGTTGGCGTCTTCGGGCGAATACGATTTAACTTTGCTGTCGGTTTTCAGGGGCGACAATCCATTGTATTTGAAGCTGGATAAAACAGTTGCGGTAAAATATCTCTTCGACGATAAGTCGTTCGATGTAAGAAAAAACCTGCCGCGGGTTGCTCTCGCGTTCCGCAGATTTTTCAGGAGCATGTCGAGGCAGGATTTGATAGTTGTGTCCGAACCCGCGTATTCGCCCGCAATGGTTTTTGCCGTTCCTTCTTCCGTGCCCGTAATTTATTGGGATCATTCGAGCTTTAATTACGGCAAACGTTTCGGGCTGACGTGGTTCGGGCGCAGGTTGGCTTGCCGCTTGAAAAATTCGAGCATAGTGAGCATTTCCGAGAAATCCAAAAGCTCGTATCTTTCGGAAATCGGCGGAAGTGCCAGCGTTCGGCGGATTTACAACCCCATAACATGGGCTTTGTCCGACGGCGAATACAACGCAAATTCAAAAAAAATAATAACCTGTATGCGCCTTTCGATGGAGAAAGGCTGCGACTATCTTTTGGATATCGCAAAAACAGTGCTGCCCAAACACCCCGACTGGTCTTGGGACCTTTACGGCGACGGTCCAGAATACGCCCATATGGCGGAGAAAATTCGGGAATATTCGCTTGTCGGCAAGCTCAACCTCATGGGCTATTCTTCAAATTTGAAAGACATTATCGGCGGCTACGCGCTCTATGTAATGACTTCGCGCTACGAGGGTTTCGGGCTTGCGCTGACGGAGGCGCAGTCGCGCAAACTGCCGTGCGTTTCTTTCGATTGCGATTCGGGTCCGAGGGAAATAATTTCGAACGGCGAAAACGGATTCCTCGCCAAATGTTATTCCGTGGACGAAATATCGCAAAAAATTTCCATATTGATGTGCGATTCGGAGCTGCGCAAGCGCATGTCCGAAAGCGCGTACGAATCCGCCAAGAGATTTTCACCGCATAAATTTTTCCTCGAATGGAAAACCTGCATTGACGGCCGCATAAACGGCGCAAAATATTGACGTATATATCATGAAAACGGCAAACCTCTTTCTGTATCTTTTATTGTTGGCAACCCAAATCGTAATTATCTACGCTGTTATTTATATGGGCGGCATCGCCTACGGCGGCATCGAGACAGGATTGGAAACGGGCGGGGCAATCGTAATGAACGCCGCGTTTATCGCCGTGTGTTGGGCTGTCATATTGCTGAACTACAACAGTATTACGGTCAATATGGGCGGAATCGCAAAGGTCATGGCGGTATTTTACGGCTACGTTTTGGTTGCATCTATATTCGCGTTTCCCGAGGGAGGAATGAGAGCCGTCCGCGCGTTGGTTGCGCCGATGTATCCGTTCGGGGCGTTTTTCGCCTACTACTCCTTTGCGAAGAGCGGGATAATCGGCGAAAAAACGATTTTGTTGGGGCAGAATATAATACTGCTTTCGGCGATAGTGCTGTTCGGGTCTATATACAAGTATTTGAGCCTTACGGCAAGCGGCTATGTGAACGTGTATTTCATATTTTTTCCGATGATGTGGTGCATGTTGTTTAGGTCGCGACTCCTCCAATTGTTGATATTTTTGGCTGTCGGGATTGTTGCGGTATACACAAACAAGCGCGGCGTTATGCTGGCTTTCGGCGCGACGGTTCTGATTTTCTATGCGGTAAAAAATTTCTTCATAGAAAAGAAGTTCAGGCTTTTGTTCTTTATCGCAATGCCGTTTGTCCTCGCGGCAATAGGCTATACGCTGTACAACATATCGGGCGGTTTGGATTCGTCGCTGTACACCAGATTTTCAAGGATTTCCGCGGACGGCGGGTCTGGGCGCGCCTACATTTGGAGCGCGATTATTGACGCGTATTTCGAAAATTCCATTTTGTGGCAGATATTCGGCAGCGGCTATTACGGAGTTATAAACCTCATGCGCGGCGCGGTTGTGGGCGCGCACAACGACTATCTTGAAGCCTTGTACAATTACGGAATTGTGGGCTTCGGCAGCATAATTGCCATGTTCGTCTTGCTGTTGAAAAAATCAGTCTCGCTCATTTCGAAAAAATCGTTTTACGCTCCCGCGCTGTGCGGCATGTTCGGCGCGTACATCGTATTGACAAACATAAGCATAGTGTATTTCATTCTGTATTACAGTATGTTGTTCTTCGGGTTTATGGGGTATCTGGCCGGCAAAATCGATTTGGAGGACTCTTCGGATTTGCGCAGTCGGAACGCGTTTTATCCGAACCAAAATATTAGATGGTAAACCCTAAAACAAAGTCGGAGTGTTGCGGTTGCGAGGCTTGCGGGCAGGTCTGCCCGAAGCGTTGCATCGATTTTTCCGCCGACGGCGAAGGTTTTTTGTACCCGAAGGTAAATCTCGAACTCTGCGTTAATTGCGGCTTGTGCGAGCGTGTCTGCCCCGTGATAAACCAGACGAACCCCATTTTGCCTCGCTCTGTTTTTGCGGCGAAATCGAAGCTTTTGTCGGAGCGCATGGCAAGCTCTTCGGGAGGAATTTTTCCGCTGCTTGCAAAAAACGCAATCGCGCGGGGCGGCGTCGTTTTCGGGGCGGCGTTCGACGAAAATCTGAAAGTCTGCCATTCCCATGCCGAAACCGAAGCGCAGTTGTCGGCGTTTTCGGGAAGCAAGTATGCGCAAAGCCGCATCGGCAACTCTTTTAACCTTGCCGCCGATTTTCTGAAACAGGGACGTTTTGTGCTGTTTTCGGGGACGCCCTGCCAAATATCGGGGTTGAAGAAATTTCTTGGCAAAGACTTCGAGAACTTGCTTGCGGTTGAGATCGTCTGCCACGGCGCGCCGTCTCCGAAAGTTTTTGGCGACTACATTTCTTCCGTCCCCTCCGTAAAAACAATATGCTTCAAGGATAAATCGACGGGGTGGAAAAAATATTCCGTGCGCATTGAATCGGCGGACGGAACGACGCTTCGGCAACCTATGCGCGACAACCTATACATGCAGGGATTTTTGAAAGACCTGTACCTGCGGCCGTCGTGCCACGCATGCCCCGCCCGCGACGGCAAGAGCGGCGCAGACATAATTCTCGGCGACTTTTGGGGCGTGTGGAACTATTACCCAAAATTCGACGACGACAAGGGCGTTAGCTTGGTTATTGTAAATTCGGAAAAGGGCGAAAAGTATTTCGGCGAGTTGGACGTCTAGAAAATCGAAACTTCCTACGAGAAGGCATTGCGGGGGAATCCCGCGCTGAAAGTTTCGGCGAAAATTCCGAAGTTGCGCGGCGAATTTTGGAGGCTCTACGAAGCCGAGGGCTTCTCCGCCGTCGAAAAGATTGTCGCAAAAATGCGCCCTACAAAATTGCAGAGGGCAATCGTTTTTGTGAAGCGGCGGATATTGTTTTTGAAAAACGCAATTTGCCGAATTGCGCTGGGCGGCGCGTAGGGCGTCGGGCGCGGCGGAAATTTCCGCCGCCTAACTCGCATTGTTTGGCGGCTTGCGCGGGATTTTTCCCCGTTTTCGGGGCGGGGCGGGACGCCAAAAAATGCTCGACAATTCGGCGTAATGTGAGATGTATATGATACTCGCGCGCGTTCGTCCGAATGTCCGCGGGGTGGTCGAACTTATTTACATCGTCGGGAAATGAATTTAAAATCCAAAAACGTATTCGTAACGGGCGCGGACGGCTTTATCGGCTCGCACCTCGTGGAGCTTCTCGTAAAGCGCGGCGCAAATGTCCGCGCGCTCTCGCAGTACAACTCCTTCAACAACTGGGGCTGGCTCGAAGACATTGACTGCAAAAATGACGTGGAGGTCGTTTGCGGCGACATTCGCGACGCCCACTGCGTCAAAAAATTTTCCGAAAAGGCCGATGTGATTTTCCACCTCGCCGCCCTCATCGCCATTCCCTATTCCTACGTCGCCCCAGACAGCTATGTCGATACCAACGTTAAGGGCACTCTCAATGTCTGTCAGGCGGCTCTCGAAAACGGCGTTTCCAAGGTTGTCCACACTTCCACGAGCGAAGTTTACGGCACGGCGAAGTATGTCCCCATTGACGAAAAGCACCCGATTCAGCCGCAGTCGCCGTACTCCGCAACGAAAATCGGCGCGGACTGCATTGCCGAAAGTTTCCACAGGGCGTTCGGGTTGCCGCTTGCGACGGCGCGTCCGTTTAACGCCTACGGTCCGAGGCAGTCGGCGCGCGCGGTGATTCCGTCGATTATCACGCAGCTCGCTTCGGGGCGCAAGCAAATCGAGCTTGGCGACACCACTCCCACGCGCGACTTCAACTTTGTCAAGGACACCTGCGCGGGCTTCGTCGCGATTGCCGAGGCAGACTCCACGATAGGCGAGGTCGTCAACATCGCGACCAACTGCGAAATTTCCATCGCCGACACTTTTGCGATTATCAACGAAATCATGGGCGCAAACGCCGAAATCGTCCGCGACTCGAAGCGCATACGCCCGAAAAATTCGGAGGTCAACAGGCTTTGGGGCGACAACGCGAAGATAAAATCGCTCACGGGTTTTTCGCCGAAATACGACATTCGCAAGGGGCTTGCCGAAACCGTAGAGTGGTTCTCGAAGCCCGAAAAGCTCGCGAAATACAAGGCGGACATCTACAACATTTGACGAATGAAAGACCTGATTCTTTTGGGCTGCGGCGGGCACGCGAAGTCTTGCGTCGATGTAATCGAGGCGGAGGGCAAGTACCGCATTCTCGGGTTAATCGACGCGCCCGAAAAGGACGGTTCTTCGGTTTTGGGCTATCTCGTAATCGGGCACGACGAAATGCTGCCCGAATTTTGCGGGAAAGACGTAGAGTTTCTGATTACCGTGGGGCATGTGCGCTCGCACGAAGCGCGGTCGAGACTCTTCGCCCGCATTGGGGAGCTTGGCTTGAAGCCGGCGACGGTGGTTTCGCCCTTGGCGCGAGTTTCGCGCTATGCCGAAATCGGCGCGGGTACAATCGTCATGCACTACGCGTTTGTGAACGCTGGCGCGAGGGTGGGCGCAAACTGCATAATAAACACGAAGGCTCTTGTCGAGCACGACGCGGAGGTCGGCGACACCTGCCACATCTCGACCGCGGCGGTCGTAAACGGCGCGGCGAAAATCGGCGGCGGGACGTTTGTCGGCAGCAACGCGACTGTCGCCAACGGTGCGGTTGTGCCGCCCGAAACGTTCGTCAAGGCGGGGAGCGTCGTAAAATGAGCGCGGTGTTTGTCATAGCCGAGGCCGGCGTAAACCACAACGGAAGCGCGGAGCTTGCCAAGCGGCTTATCGACGCCGCGGCGGACGCCGGCTGCGACGCCGTGAAATTCCAGACTTTCAAGGCCGCCGACTTGGTCGAGCCCGACGCCCCCAAGGCTGACTACCAAAAGCGGAACGCGAAAAACCGCGCGGAGAGCCAGTACGAAATGCTCAAAAAGCTCGAACTTTCGAAGTCCGACACGCGCATGCTTAAAGCCTACTGCCGAAAGCGCGGGATACTTTTCCTGTCGTCGCCGTTCGACTGCGACAGCGCGGATTTTCTCAGCAAGCTTGGCATGCCGATTTTCAAGATACCGTCGGGCGAAATCACGAACCTGCCGTATTTGCGCAAGATAAATTCGTTCGGGCGCGCGGTAATTCTCTCGACGGGAATGGCGACTCTTGCGGAGATTTCGGCTGCGCTGAAAGTTCTGCGCGACTGCAAAGTATCGCTCCTGCACTGCACGACCGAATATCCGTGCCCCTTCGACGCCGTGAATCTGAACGCAATGCTTGCCATGAAGCGCCGCTTTCGCCTGCCCGTTGGGTATTCCGACCACACGCGCGGAATAGAGGTGTCGGTTGCGGCGGTCGCGCTTGGGGCGGAGATTATCGAAAAGCATTTTACGCTCTCGCGCGAAATGGACGGGCCGGATCACAAGGCGAGCCTCGAACCCGACGAGCTGAAACAGATGGTGTCGTCAATCCGCAACGTTTCGGCGGCGCTGGGCGACGGCGCAAAGCGTCCGTCGGCTGTGGAGGCGAAGAACGCGGCGGTTGCGCGGAAGTCAATCGTCGCAAAAAGTCGCATCAAAAAGGGCGAGCTTTTTAGCGACGCGAACCTTGCGACGAAACGCCCCGCCACGGGAATTTCGCCCATGAAGTGGGATTCGGTCGTCGGGAAACCCGCGCCGCGCGACTTCGAAAAAAACGAACGGATTGTCCTATGAAAATCTGCGTCATTACCGCCGCCCGCTCCGAATACGGACTTTTAAGGGGGCTGATTTTCGAGCTTCGCGCAAGAAAAAACGTCGAACTTTCGGTGCTTGCGACAGGTTCTCACCTCGAAAAAAGCTACGGGTACACCGTGCGCGAAATCGAGGGCGACGGCGTTGAAATCGCCGCCCGCGTGCGCATTTGCGCGGGCGACACAAAATTCGGAGTGCTCGACACCATGGCGAACGCGCTTTCGAAAGTCGGGCGGGCGGTTTCGAAAATAAAGCCCGACATCGCGGTGATTTTGGGCGACAGGTACGAGTCTCTTTCGGTTGCCGCCGCGTGCTGCGCGCTCGGAGTGCCGATTGCGCACATTCACGGCGGCGAGCTTACATACGGGGCATTCGACGACGCGTTCAGGCACGCGATTACGAAAATGGCGTCGCTGCATTTCGCTGCCTGCGCCCAGTACCGCAAAAGAATCATACAGCTCGGCGAGAATCCGAAAACCGTATTCGACGTCGGAGCTTTGGGCGTTGAGAATATCCGCAAAATTCCGCTGCTTTCGAAGCGCGAAATAGAGCGCGTTGCGGGGGTCGCCGAAGCGTCGAAAACGTTTCTTGCGACATTCCACCCCATAACCACGGAAACCGATTCGCAGGAGGCGCAGATGCGCGCGCTGCTCGACGCGCTTGTCGGGCGCGGTGGCTACACGTCGCTTTTCACGTATCCGAACGCCGATACAGGTTCGCGCAGGCTCAATGCGCTGCTTTCGCGCTACGCAAAGAAATACCCCGACAAAATAAAAGTATCGGGAAGCCTCGGCGTGCGGAACTATCTAAGCATGATGAAATATTGCGCGGCGGTTGTGGGCAATTCGTCGAGCGGGATAATAGAAGCGCCGTCTTTCAAACGCGCCACGGTGAACGTCGGCAGCAGGCAGGACGGGCGCGTGCGCACGCCCTCAATCATAGACTGCAAGCCCGACGCCGCGTCGATTTCCCGCGCTCTCGACACCGCTCTAAGCGCGGACTTCGCCGCGGTTCTTGCGAAAGTCAAAAGTCCCTACGGCGGCAAACCCACGGCAAAACTCATCGCCGACAAACTGCTTTCGGAAACGCCGAAGCTCGGCGGAAAGAAAATATTTTTCGACTTATGAACGAACTCGACTCACACCTCGTAGGCTCGAACGCCACAATTTTGGAGACGCTCGGCAAGATGAACAAAATCGCGGGCGGAATGCCGCTCGTGCTGTTTGTGGTCTCGCCCGACGGCAGGGTTCTCGGCAGCGTGACCGACGGCGACATTCGCCGCAACCTCGTGGCGGGGGCTACGCTCGACTCGCGCATAGACGGCGTGATGAACAAAAAATTCCACTACCTTTTGGACAAGCGCGACTACAAGAAAATCGGCGAGTTCAAGGCTCTCAACCTGCGCCTCATTCCGCACGTTTCGCCCGACGGCAAACTGCTGGGCATTCTCAACCTCAACGCCAAGCGCACGTGCCTGCCGGTTGACGCGGTAATCATGGCGGGCGGCAGGGGAATCCGCCTGCAACCCTACACGAACGACATTCCCAAGCCCATGCTTCCCCTGCGCGACAAGCCGATTATCGCCCACAACATAGAGCGGCTGGCGTCGTACGGCGTGGAGAATTTCCACATTTCCGTAAACCACTTGAAGGGGCAGATTATAGACTACCTTACCGACAGGTACGCCGATTTGAACATCGACTTCATCGAGGAGGACGCGCCGCTGGGTACAATCGGCTCGGTAAGGCTCGCAAAGGAGTTCCGCAACGACGACATTCTGGTGATTAACGCCGACATCCTGACGAACATAGACTTCGAGGACTTCTTTGCAAAATACAAGGAGAGCTTTGCCGACATGAGCGTTGCGGCGTTCACGATGAAAGTGGACATTCCCTACGCCGTTCTGGAAACGTCGGGGAACATGATTCGCGGCTTTACCGAAAAGCCCACATACAACTACTATTCGAACGCGGGGATATACCTGTTCGGCAGAAAACTCGTAGACTCCATTCCGCCCGATTCGCCCTACAACGCGACCGACATGATTGAAAAGCTCGTCGAGAACGGCGGCAAGGTCTCGTACTTCCCGATTGTCGGCTACTGGCTCGACATCGGCACGGCGCAGAATTATTCCAAGGCGAAAAACGACATAAACTATATAAAATTCTGACATGCTAAACGGGAAAAAAATAGCGGCAATCATTCCCGCAAGAAGCGGCTCGAAGGGCTTGAAAGACAAAAACATCAAGCCGCTCTGCGGCGTGCCGCTCCTCGCCCACACGGTGCGAGCCGCCCGCGAAAGCGGCGCGTTCGACGCCGTGCTGCTTTCGACCGACAGCCCAAAGTACGCGGAAATCGGGCGCGAATACGGCGCGGAAGTTCCGTTTCTGCGCTCGGCTGAAACGTCAACCGACGGCGCGTCGTCGTGGAGCGTCGTGGCTGAGACGCTCTCGAAGCTCGAAACGCGCTACGACATCGTCGCGCTTCTGCAACCCACTTCGCCCCTGCGCACGGCGGAGAATATCCGCGAAGCGTTCGGGCTGTTTTTCGAAAAACGCGCAGAGGCGGTCGTGGGGCTTTCCGAGTTCCCGCACTCGCTCAAATGGATTAACACGCTCCCCGAAAACCTCTCCACGCGCGGCTTCGTAAATTCGGAGTACGCAAACAAACCGCGCCAGAAAATAGAAAAATACTATACAATCAACGGCGCGATGTATATAGTCTGGACAAAATTCGTGGAGCCGAAGCTCGATTTGTTCTCGCTCGATTCCTACGCGTACATAATGCCCGCGGAGGAGTCGGTCGACATAGACACGGAAATCGACTTCGCCCTCGCCGAAACAATTTTAAAAAACAGGACAAAATGAAAAACATAATTCTCTGGGGGTTCAGCAACGAAATTGCCGAAGCCGTCGAAAAGCTCGGCAACGTCAAGGTTTCGCATTGCTTTTGCAGCCGCTCCGCGCTGAATAATTGCAGGATTCCCCTCGACTCCTACAAGCCCTACGACAAGTGCGTCTACGAGGAGGCGTACAAATACCTTCCGCAGTATTTCGCAAGTCGCAACCGCCCCAAGCAGATTTACCTGCGCCCCGAAAAATTCTACGACTACGTAGACTATTTCAACATCTACTTCCAGTATTTCTACAACCTCGTCAAGGACGAAAAGCCCGACGCAATTTTCTTCGACAACATTCCTCACATCGGCCCCGACATCGTTTTCTACGCAATCGCAAAGGCGATGGGCGTAAAAAACGTGCTCTTCCACCAGACGCTTTTCCCCAACCGCGTCATGTACTGCGATTCCGTCGAGAAACTCGGCGATCCCGCCCACATGATGAAAATGGGCGACGACACTTTCACCATCGAAAAGAAGTTCAAAAAGGACCTTTTCTACATGCGCAAAAACTACCTGCGCGTGGGGATTTTCAAGAATATCCGCGTGATAAGGCACCTGTACATGTCGGTTGTGAACCTCATAAAACTGCCGTACACGTTCATGTACCACAGGCGCATGGCGCGGACGGTCTCGAAAGACATAGACTTGAAGGCGAACTTCGTCTACTTCCCGCTCCACCTCCAACCCGAAATGACGACCGATTCGCTCGGCGGCGTCTACCGCGACCAAATGCTGGCAATCGAGCGCGTGTCGGAGCTTCTGCCCGAAGGCTGGTTTGTGTACGTCAAGGAGAACCCCTATCAGGACGAATTCAGGCGCGGACGCTGTTTCTTCCAGCGTCTGAAAATGCTAAAAAACGCAAAGCTCGTTCCGAACGAAACGTCCACCTACGAGCTTATCGCAAACTCGAAATTCGTCGCGACAATCACGGGCACGGCGGGCTGGGAGGCTCTCACGGGCGGCAGAAACGTGCTTACGTTCGGGCAGGCGTGGTATAAACGCTTTCCCGGAGCGTTCGTGTACTCGCCCGATTTCAAGATTGGCGACATTCTGAATTATAAAATAGACCACGCCGAATTGCAGCGCGAGTTCGACAAATTCTACAAATGCCTCGGCTACGGGGTTGTCGTAGACGACTACAAGAAAATGGTGAAAGACTTCGACCGCGAAAAGAACGTCGCGGCGGTCGCAAAACTGCTCGAAAAACTCACCCTCGAATGGCGGCCGCAATAGCGCGGCTTGGGGCGGCGTGCGGGCTCGGCGCGATTCCGAAACGCGGAGTCCGCCTCCGCCGCCGCGACGACAAAGCAGGCGCGGTTGGCGCGTTGATTCCGCCGCGCGGGGCGTTTGCCGACCGAAATCGGGACGTCCGAACGCCGAAAATGCCAAGTTGCTGCGGGTGTTTAAGCCTTCGAAAAGGGGGCTTTTTTGCGGCTACTTGGCGGATTCTCCCGCCGCGATTTTTTTGAGCGATACCCCGTCTACTTCGATGTCTACCGTAATCGCGCGTCCGTTTTTTACGCGCAATACCGCGTAGTCTCTGCGGGATTTTTTGTCCGTCGATTCGCCGTATTTCTCCCCGATGTATTTTGCAATCCGCGCCGCCTGCTTTTTTGAAAATTCCATGCGCGAAAACGGTTGCTTGAACTCCAATTCGGGCTGCTCCAGCGGAATCTTTTTGCTGTTTTCGTAGCGGACAAAATTGCAGCTTTCAAGCGTCAGGTCGAGGTACGCGCCGCCTGCGGGTTTTTCCGAATACGAAACCGCGCGGGCAATTCCGTCAGAACCGCGCTCGAACGCAACGGCGACACGCACTTTGGGCTTGCCGAAAAAATCGATGTTAAACGGGAAGTCCTTGTCTTTGCGCCCGCGTTGCAGGCGCATTTCGACAATCGGAATTTCCGTTTTGTACGGCAGTGAAATCTGCTCGATTCTCGGCGAAAATTCCGTCGGGTCGAACTTTTCGAAGTCCGATTTTTTCACCTGTTTGATTGGGAGGCGAAGCTCCGTCCCCGTCTCCACGATGTCGGAAGCCTTGCCGATTGTGCGAAGCCCCACAAACGCTTCGGCGCACACGAGCACCGCGAATGCCGCCGCCAAAAGTTTAGTTTTCACGGTCGAGCCTCCTCTTCAAAAAGTAGTTCGCGCCTATCAACAGAATCCCGCAAAGCCCGAAAAACGCCGAGCGGAACAGAATGCCGCCGTCGCTTACCGACACGCGGAGAATCCCCTGCCAGACAATCATTGCCACGCCCGCGTTAAGCAACAGAAAACTCCCCCGCCGCACTCCCGCAAAGGCGAGCGACGCGGCGGCGGCGAAAAACACGGCGTTTGAAAGAATCATGAACGGTATGTATCTGTTCCCGCAAAAAAGCCCCGCCGCAGCGTACAGCGGGAAGATGAAGCCCGCAAGCGCCGCGCCCGTCAGCCTCTCTTCGGACGCCAACGCGCGGAACGTCGCAACTCCCCAAGCGAGCACTGCAAGCGCAAGCGCCCCGACCAGAATGCACCCAGCCGCCGCCGAAAGCCCGAACAGGTCGGCAAGCGGCGGAAGAGAATACAAAAGTATCGCGTGCTCGCCGACGTAAGAGTTCGGCGCATTCAAAACGCACATCGCCCCGCACATTATCAAAAGCCCGACGAAAAGATGCGGAACTTTCAAGAAGCGGAAATCGCCCGACTTCGCCCCGACTGCAAGCATGGCCGCGCCGATTCCAACCGAGACGGCGGCGTAGAAGTGGTCGATGTCAGACAGTGCCTCCGAGGCGACCGGCGGACACATTCCGACAACAAGAATTTCGAGCGCATCGCCCGCCAAAATGGGGGTGCATATGCATATAATCAGGCGCAACACGGCGTTGAGCGCGTTCGGTTCGGCGCGATTCCGAAACGCATGGATTCCGACGGCGGCAAAGCACGCGCAGGTGAATAGGGCGTCGAAAACGCCCGCATCGCGCGAGTAGGGATTTGCGAGCACCGCGCACCAAATGGCGGCGATTCCCGCCGCCGCCCGCGAGTTGAAAATGAAAACAAGCGGAAGCGCAAAGGAAATCATCGCAACGGAGAAATCGCGGAAATTTCCCTCCAAATTCAGAATGGCTGCAATCAGGCAAAGCATCGCGCCAGCCGCGAGAATGTTGGCGACGGCGGCGGCCTCGCGCAAAAGCGGGTGCAGACGCAGCAACAGCGCGCAAACCCCGAATGTCGCCGATATCACAAGCGGAACAAACGCAAGCAACAGCCGCATTCCGGCCGACAGCTCGTCCCAAATGTTTTGGACAAACAGGCAGGACGAAACAATCAAAAGAATCGCGCCCGCGAAATAGACGGCGTTGAAGAAAACGGGCTTTTTGCCTTCGAGCGCCGCCCGCAAATGCGCCGACAGTTTCTCCGCCGCCGCGCGGTCAATCAGCCCGTCGGCCTCGTAGCGCGGAATTCTTTTTAGCAACTCGCGTTCGAATGACATGCGCCCATATTCGCGCCGCCGCCCCGAATGTCAATTAAAAGCCGATTTTTGTCTCTCTATGTTTTGTTTTCGGACATTGAGGTGCGTGCTAATATTTACATTTGAGTTCTATTTTTTGTTTTGCGCAGTATTCGTAGAAATTGTCGAGCAAATCGTTTTTTCCTCCGTTTGCGGTGGGGGACTTCCGAACGTGTAGTTCTTTAATCTTCGGCGTTGCGGTTTTTTTAATGAATAATTGTGGGGTTTCTTGCCGTTCGAAATTTCGCGTAAACAAATTTAAATCATAGCCGTCTTTCCCGACAAAAACGGAAACCTGCCCGTCCTTTAAAGATTCCGAAATGTCAACGTTTCCCCGTTCATCTGTGAGGTAGATACTTGCGCCGTTGAACGGATAAAACATTTTCGCTCATCGTCAAAGATAGTGGGATGAGGGTAGAAGAAGTAGAAAAAAAGG
>JAJXPD010000034.1 GCA_021641325.1 Opitutales bacterium | reverse complement strand
CTCGATGACTTCCTCCAACATCCGGCTCAAGATAACGCCAAGTCCCGGTCCGGGCGTAATCCCGGCGTCAATCAGATCCCGTCCGGTCACCGCCAGATCCTTTAGGGACAGACAGTTCTGTGCTTCCAGAATCTCAGCATATAGGCCTTCGATTTCCGCAATCCGCTCCATTATTCTATCAACTATAATTTGCGCCCTGTCGGGGGCGTCCTTTCCGGGGTCGATTTCCTTCGGGTTAATCGGCTTCCCAGCGCAAAGAATAAGGCGCGTGCCGCCGCGGAGCCTGCCCGTTCGAGGAAGAATGTCGTACATGTTCACGAATTTCAGCGGCAGAATCGGCGCGCCAGATTTTATCGCAAGCAAGCCCGCGCCCGCCTTTCCGCGCTGCAATTTACCGTCGAAACTGCGCGTGCCCTCCGGAAAAATTATCACGCCCACGCCCGATTTTATCCGCGCGAGCACCTCGCGGAACGCGCCCAGATTGCCCGACTGCCCGCGCTTAATCGGAATCGCGTTGAGGCTGCGGAAGAACGCGCCCGAAAATTTGCCGTCCATGAGGGTGTCGCGCGCGACGGCGCAAAGCTCCGTCTCGTGGAAGAACGCCGCCGCCATGGGGTCGAGATAGCTGACGTGGTTGGCTACAATTATGCACGGCTCTTTCGGGACGTTCTCGTAGCCGTAAAGCTCTATTCTGCCGAACACGTCGCAGATTACGGACGACAAAATCCACCAGCCTTTGTAGATGTATTTGCCCTTCCCTACCTTGAAAAAGCGCGTTCTCATTTACGATTCGAGAATTACTGAAAGCGTCTTTTCGACGACCTCCGACTTCGACATTTTCGAGGTGTCGATGAGCGTCGCGCCGTTGGGGCACACAAGCGGCGCGGTTTTGCGCGACTTGTCAAGCTCGTCGCGTTTTTTGACCGAGTCGGTAATGCCCTCCTTGGCGCGGCGGGCGGCGCGGGTCTGCTCGTCGGCGTCGAGGAAAATGCGGGCGTCGGCGTCGGGGAAAATGACCGAGCCGATGTCGCGCCCCTCCATAATCATGCCGCCGAAGCCGCTGTTGCGGGCGAAGTCCGCCATGGAACGCTGGTAGTTTTTGAGGAAGTCGCGCACCTGCGGAATCGCGGCAAATTCGGCAACTTTCGAATTTATGCGCTCGTTGCGTATTTCGGAGTCTGGTACGACCCCGCCGCCGAGCGTGATTTTCGCCGACATGCCGTCGAGCTTCGTGCCGATTTCGAGCTTTGCGAGGTTCGCGAGCACCCCCGCCAAGTCGGCGGAGTCCGCGCCCGCTTCGAGAAGCCCGTAGGCGACAGTCCTGTAATGCGCCCCCGTATCGACGTGCATGTAGCCCAAGATGTTCGACGTCTCGCGCGAGACGCTCGATTTCCCGACCGCCGCGCCGCCGTCGACCGACACAATCCTGAACTTGCGCGAATCCTCCCGCGCGGTGTAAAGCACCTCGAAGAATTCGCTCCAAGTTTTCGACGTGCATTCGGGATTTTCGATTTTAATCCACGGCGAGCCGTCGCCGCGAATGTCGGCGCAACCCGCAATCGAAAAGCTCATTGCGATTCTGTGGTCGTCGTATGTTTCGACGGAAACGACGCCCTTGATTTTTTCGGCAAGCTCGGCGCGGGGGTACGGCGCAATGAAAAGCCCGCCCTCCGACTCTTCGACCGACGCGCAGAATTTGCGCAGCTCGCGGGCAACCGCCGCCACCCTGTCGGTCTCCTGCCTGCGCGTGTGCGCAATGCCCGTAATGCGGAGCTTGAACGGCAGCAGCATTGACACCGCCGCGAGAGAAAGGAATGTGTCGGAAATGTCGTTGAAATCAACCTCCACGAGTTCGGGATACGCCCCGCCGTCCTTTGCGAAAACAAGCAGGTTGTCGCCGACAGTGCGCGTTTCGACAAGCCCCATCGATTTGAGCACGTCGATGTACGCGGCGTCGCCCTGCAATTTGCACGCCCCGAAATTGCGTATTTCCGAAACGCCGCCGACTGCAATCGGAAGCGTCGCAAGGTAGCTCGCCGCAGTTGCGTCGGGCTCTATTCTGTACACGCGCGGCGACTGCACCACGCCCTTTTTGAGCGCGGGCTTGTAGACGTTTCCGTCGGTCTCGCAGGAGAATCCGAACTCGCGCATCATCTCGATTGTCATTTTGACGAAAGGCTTGGAGACCGTCCCGCCCGAAAGGCGAACCTCCATCGGCGACTGCGCGCAAACCGACGCCATCAACAGCCCCGAAAGCATTTGGCTCGACTCTCCCGCGTCGATTTCCGCCGTCCCTCCGCGCAATCCGCATGTGCGTATTCTGAACGGGAATCTGTCGCGCTCGCCGAGAAATTCGAAAGCCGCCCCCTGCGATTTCAGCGCGTCTATAAGCCCCTTAATCGGCCGCGCGTACATCGCGTTGTCGGAGTCGAGCAGATAGTTGCCGCCATTGCGCAGAGAGACGAGAGCCGTAATGAACCTTGCCGCCGTGCCCGCATTGCCCACGTCGATTTCAGCCTCCGAATTGGGAATGCCGCCAAGCCCCGCGTCTATTTCGACCGTCCCCGCGAGCTTGTCGGGCTTTACGATGTAGCCGAGCTTTGCGAGGCAGTCCGCCATGATGAGCGTGTCGCGCGAAAACAACGCGCCCTCCAAAAGCGTGTCGCCGCCCGCGAGAGCCGCGAGCATCATTGCGCGGTTCGTAATGCTTTTCGAGCCGGGGGGAGTTGCCGACGCCGCGCAGGCGCGGAAAGGTTTTATTATTATTTCGGATTTCATGTGGAATGTTATTAAAGTTTGTCTCTGTACGATTTCGCCTTGCGCAGCATTGCGCCGATTTTTTCGGAGTCGGAATTTTCTACGGCGTCGATGATGGAGGAAAGCTTGTCCGAAAATATTTTCAACGCCGCGAGGATTTCCGCGCGGTTGTCGGCAATTATGGAATCCCAAATTTCGGGGTTGCCCGACGAAATGCGGGTCGAGTCTCTGAACCCGGGGCCTGCGTAGTTGCGGAGGTCGCCGTTTTCGAAATCCGCCGCGCTACAACAAAGCAGCCCTGCCACGATGTGAGGCAGGTGGCTTACCCGCGCGACAATCGAATCGTGCACGGAGGGCGTTGCGCGGTATGCCCGCATGCCCACAGCCGTCCAGATTTTTTCGAGCAAATCCGCGGCGTCCGCCTGCGCATCGGAGGACGGCGTTATAAAGCACGGACGCCCAGCGAAGAGGTCGGAGTCGGAGTGGTCTATGCCGATTTTTTCGGAGCCCGCCATGGGGTGCGAGCCTACGAAGACCGCGCCGCTACCGGCGAGAGCCTTTTCGCACTGTTCGCAGACGGATTTTTTCACGCTGCCGACGTCGGTTATCACCGCGCCTTTTTTGAGGCTCGGGGCGATACGTTCGGCGAGCTGCGGAATGTTCGCGGTCGGCGCGCAAATCACGACCATGTCGGCGTCGCGGACGGCGGCTTCGGGAGAGTCGAAAACGCCGTCGAAGACCGACGGAAGCGCGGCGCATTTTTCGCGCGTCGATTCGGAGCGCGACCACGCGAAGACCTTTTCGGCAACCCCGAATTTTTTTAAAGCCCGCGCGAGCGACGCGCCGAGCAAACCCGTTCCCAAAACGGCGACTGTTCCGATTAATTTCATACGCAAAAAGCTTACAAATCCGCGCCCAGCCCGCAAACAAAATCGACGCAAAAAATTCAAAATTAACGCGCTCAGTCCTCCTTCACGCGGACTTTGATTGACGCGTTCGAGCGCAGCTCTTCGGGGACGTTTAGGAAGCGCAGTTTTTTGGCGCGTTCAAGCGGAATTTCCTCCGTCAAAACGTTCGAGCGTATTGACTGCGTCGGGCGCGACAAAACCGTCGCCGACGTCTCCTGCGGAACGTACTGTCGGCGGGCTGCCGCGCTTTCCGAAACCGCCGCGGGCGTCGGAGTTTGGACGGTTTCGGCGGGCGCAGAGCCTTTGCGCGAAAATTCCGAACTTGACGCGGGTCTGCTTTTAAAAGATACGGGGGCGCGTTTGATTTTCTCGTGAGAGGAGAGGAAGTCGAAAAATCCGCCGTCGTCGCCCTCCCCTCCGAGTTGCGCGCCCGCTTTTTTTATCATGTCGTCGTTCGCCGAACTGTTCGGAGTGCGCGAGTAGAATTTGTTGATTTCCGACATCGAGCGTTCGGAAATCGAGGAATAGTACGCGTCTATTTCGCGCTGTTTGTCTGTATCGCGGCGGTAGACGTCGATTTTCCCCGCGTATTTTTTCGAGAGGTTCACGTCGGAGTTTTTGAGGCTTGCGCGGGTATCGCCCCTGCTCCAATCGCCCGACATGCCCGAATAGTCTTTTACGCCGAATTTTTTGGAGGCGTCCGGCGCGGTCTTGTCGAAAAAATACTCCGCCGCCGCGCCGTCGAGACGCGCCGCTTCGCCCTGAAAGCGCGACGTTTCGGTTTTCGGCGAAAAGCTTTTGCCCATGCCGGCGCGTTCGCCCTGCATGCGCGATTTCTCCTCGCCGTAGCGGCTTTTGTCGCTCTGGTATTTGCGCGAATAGGAGTTCGACGCCTTTGTGAAGTCGTTGCTTCTCACGGCGAGGCACGGAAGCGCGAACGCCGCCGCCAAAACCGCGACTGCCGCAAATTTCTTCATTAAATCTTGACGCCGAAAATGTCGAGAATGCGCTGCAAGTCGTCGTTGCCGACGTAGGAAATTATGATTTTCCCGCGCTTCTGGTTGTGTTTGATTTCCACTTCCGCGTTCAGCTTCGACGACACCCTGTTCTGAATGTCGCGTATGACCGCGTTCTGCGCCACAACCGACGCCGGCGACGTTGCGGAAATTCCGTCGGCGGCGGTTTTCATGCGCTTGACGGCGTCTTCGGCGGCGCGTACGTTGAGATCGCCCTCGATGATTTTCCGCGCGAGAATCGTCTGTCTTACAGGGTCGTCCACGCCCATTATGACTTTGGCGTGCCCAAGCGAAAGCAGCCCCTTCGAAATGTATCCGCGTATTTCTTCGGGAAGTTTCAGAAGCCTCAGCGAGTTTGCAATGCTCGAACGCGGCTTGCCCAAACGCTGCGAAGCCGCCTCCTGCGTCAGATGGAAATTCTCCATCATGTTGAGGATACCCCGCGCCTCTTCAATCGGGTTGAGGTCGGAGCGTTGGAGGTTTTCGATAAGCCCCTTCGCCGCGGCGGACGCGTCGCTTGCCGACTGCACGCACGCCACGACTTTCTTCATGCCCAGGCTGCGGCACGCCCGCAAGCGGCGTTCGCCCGCCAAAAGCTCGTAAGTGCCGTCTTTGAGCTGGCGGACGAGCAGCGGCTGCAAAAGACCTTCCGAGGCAATCGAATCTGCAAGCTGTGAAATCTGTTCCTCGTCGAACTCCGCGCGAGCCTGATAGGGGCTGGGAATGATTTTATCTACGGCGATTTCGCTGAACAGTCCGTGCGAGGCTATTTTCACGTCTTTTGCTAGCGCGGACTGCGTTTGCGCGGCGACCTTGCGCGCGCCGCTGTCGGCGGCCTTTTTCGCGCCCGCCGAGATTATGGAGCTAAGCCCCCTGCCCAAAGATTTGCGTTGTATAGACATGTTCTTTATTTTTGCGGAATGAAGATTGATTCGCCGATGCGCAGACCCCGGTTGGGATCTTCTATTTTATTGGCGTCCTGAATCCACTTGATTTTCGAGTTGTTGGCGCGGGCGATTTTCCCGAGCGTGTCGCCCGATTTCACGGTGTAGGTAATGCCCATTTTGGGGTAGTCGTCGCCAAAAGTTGTCGGCATGGGAGCCTGCGGGCGTTGCCCTATCGCCTTGGCGAGTTTTTCGATTGCGTCGTTCGTCTGCGAGGCGAGGCTTTCGATGTCCTTTTTGACAAGCTTTATGATTTCGCGCTTCATCGCCTCGTTTTGCGACGACACGTCCGAGCGCACCGACGCCACCTGCGAGCGAACCAAGTCGCTCGACGTATTCGACGACTGCATTTGCCTTATTTTGCGTTCGAGAGCCTCGTTTTGGCGCGTAAGCTGTTCGACTTCGAGCCTGAGGTTGCCCACTTCGCGCTTCAAAAGAGCCATGTCCTGCTGCATGTCTCCGAGAGACTGCGAAAAGAGCGGCGTCGCCGCAACGAATGCCGCCGACAACGCGGCGGCGAGTTTAAAAGTCTTCATCATTTTATAAATCCGGTATTATTGTTTTGCGATTTCCCGCTATTTTTATAGCGCGGGCCGTCGTGTTCAAGCATATTTCCGCCGCAAACGCGCTTTTTTGGGGCGCGGACGGAAACCCGCGCTACAATTTAGGCTTGCAAGTGTCAAATAAATCTAAATATTCGCCTTTTAAATACAACAATTAAGATTATTTATGTGCGGAATCACGGGATACATTGGGTGTCGGGACGCGACGCCGATTCTTATAGAGGGGCTTTTGAAGCTCGAATACCGCGGGTATGACTCCGCGGGGCTTGCGCTTCTCGACGACAAGGGAACGCTCGACGTCATGAAGAAAAAGGGACGCGTTGCCGTTCTTGCAAAGGAGGTCGAAGAGCACCCGTTCTACGCGACCATGGGAATCAGCCACACGCGCTGGGCAACCCACGGCGCGGTGACCGACACAAACGCGCACCCGCACGTTTCGAGCGACGGCAATTTCGCGATAGTCCACAACGGCATTATCGAAAACTACGAAAACATAAAAAAGTTCCTCATCGAAAAGGGCTACACGTTTAAAAGCCAGACAGACACCGAAGCCCTCGTAAATCTCATCGCCTACCACTACACAAACAGAACGTCCCCTGCCGACAAAAACAGGTTTCTTGAAGCCGTCCGCAAGACGCTAAGGCACGTCGAGGGAACCTACGGGTTCGCGGTAATAAGCAAGCTTGCCCCCAACGAAATGATTGCCGCCCGCAAGGGTTCGCCGCTTATCATAGGCGTCGGCAAGGACGAGTACCTTGTGTCGAGCGACGTTCTCGGCTTCGCGGGACGCGCCACAAACGTAATCTACCTTGAAGACGGGCAAATCGCAAGCCTCACGCGCGACAACTGCGACATCATCACGACCGCAAACGCGCCCGTGGACGTCCGCATAAACGAAATCGACTGGGACTTGGAAAACGCCGACCTCGACGGCTTCAAAACCTACATGGAAAAGGAGATTTTCGAACAGCCCAAATCGCTCAAAAACGCTATAAGGGGCAGAATCTCCGACGACCTTTCGACCGCCCGCCTCATCGGGCTGAACCTCACCCCCAACGAGCTTAGGCAGTTCGACCGCATTCTTTTCTGCGCCTGCGGAACGGCTTGGCACGCCTGCCTTGCGGCGGAATACCTCATCGAAAAATACGCCCGCATTCCCGTGGAGGTGGAATACGCAAGCGAATTCAGATACAAAAACGCGCCCATCGACAAAAACACGCTCGTGTTCGTAATCAGCCAAAGCGGCGAAACGCTCGACACGCTCGAAGCGCTGCGCGAATCGCAGCGCAAGGGCTTCAAAACGCTGGCGATTACAAACTCGGTAGGCTCGACAATCTCGCGCGAGTCCGACGGCGGGCTGTACCAGTATGCGGGCAAGGAGGTTGGGGTTGCGTCCACAAAGGCGTTCACGTCGCAGGTGGCAATCTGCCTGCTAATCGCTCTATACCTCGGCAGAATGCGCGACCTTTCGTTTGCGGAGGGGCGCGAAATCGTCAAGGCAATCGACGAGCTCCCCGACGCGGTAAACAGCGTGCTCGCGCAAGCCCCCGAAATCGAGAAAATCGCCGAAAAATACGCGCAGTTCGACGACTTCCTCTTCCTCGGCAGGCTCTCGGAATTCCCGATTGCCCTCGAAGGCGCGCTCAAACTCAAAGAAATTTCGTACATACACGCGGAGGGCTATCCCGCCGCCGAAATGAAGCACGGCCCGATTGCGCTGGTGTGCCCCGAATGCCCGTCGGTAATGCTTGCAAACTCCGATGAAATCGCGCTGAAAATCGTCTCGAACGCCCAGGAAATCAAGGCGCGCAAAGGCCCGATTATCGTCGTGAGCGACCAGCCCAAACTCTTCGGAGGAATCGCCGACGACATCATCGCCCTGCCGAAAGTGCACGAATCGGTGCGCGGAATTTTGGCGACAGTTCCCCTGCAACTGCTCGCCTACTACATCGCCCGCAAGCGCGGCTGCGACGTCGACAAGCCGCGCAACTTGGCGAAGGCGGTTACCGTGGAGTAGCCCGCCTAAGCGCCGCGCTTCCCGCAAACCGCAAAGGAAAAGACCGCCCGCGGAGGAAATCCAAAGGCGGTCTTTTTTTGTCCGCTATGCAAAGCCTTCAAAGAAAATTCCGCGCCTACAAATCGGCGGAGTGGAATTCCACAAGGGAATCTATCGGCGACTTTATCACGCGCCCTATCCTCACGCCCGTGCGTTCCGCGGCGCGGGCGAGATTTTCCGAAAAACACGCGCCGACAGAGCCTACCGCATTCATAGGGTACTTCGCGACATCGTAGCGCAGGACATTCCTGCGGATAAAAGACTCGAACTGAGAATCCACCATTTCGCAAATGTACGGGTCGGACAAAAACTCCTCTATGAACGGCGAGAACGACGCAAGCCAGCGGTTGGGCATAGGGCGTTTGTAGACGTTGTCGATAATCTTGAAATAGTCCAAACCGAAGCGGCTGCGAAGCTCGGCGGAAACGCGCTCGGGTAGGAGATTGCGGATAAAGTCGGAAATCAGGCGTCTGCCGAGCGACGCCCCGCCGCCCTCGTCGCCCAAGATGAAGCCGCCGCCCACGTTGTTGTCGGTGATTTTTTCGCCGTCGTAAAAGCACGAGTTCGACCCCGTGCCCATTATGCACGCAATGCCCGCCGAATGCCCGCAAAGGGCGCGCGCCGCCCCGAGCTTGTCGGTCTCGACAAAAAACGAGCAGTTCGGGAAGTTGCGCCCGAACGCCGCAAGGAGCGCGGCGGTTGCCTCGTGCGACGCCGCCACCCCCGCGCTGTAAAAATAGATTTTTGAAACGTCCGAAACGTGCGGCTTGACGTTTTCGGCAAGGATTCCGTCGAGCATTTCGGGCGACTGGAATACGGGGTTTATGCCCTCGGTGCGCAAAATTTTCGGCTCGCCCGATTCGCCGAACGCGCGCCAATCCGTCTTGGTAGTTCCGCTGTCTGCAATTAAAATCATCGCAAAAGGCGTAAAAAAAAATTCCGCGCGTGTCAAATTTTACCGCGCGGAATCGGAATAAAAGTCAAAACAGTTCAAAGAAATGCCGCTCAACGCTTCGGCAAAAAAACGTCCGCCGAACCGCCCGCGCGCCGTTTGCGGGAAAACGCGCGGCGGACCGACGCTACGCCCGCTTCGGCGGGTAGAGCTTGAAATGCGACGAAAGCACATACGCCTCGACGGGCAAACCCTCGTCGTCGTGCGACTTGTTGCCCGTCATTTCGGGGGTAATGCCCATGAACATTCCGCCCTTCATGCCGTCAATGTCTATTTCGCCGTCTTTTGACATCGTGATGATTGCGTGGACGGGAGTGTCGAAAAGAAGCTCGTGCTTCGAGACGTTGCACTTTTTCATGATTTCTTCGGGATACGCGTGGTGCGGCTTCCCGACCCACTCGCTCGTGGTGCTGTTGAGGTTGAAAAACGCGACCTGTTTTTCGAGTTTGAGGCTGTTTCTGTGGTGGTGTCCGTTAATCCAGATTACTGGGAATTTCTGCGATTCAAACACGGCGTTCTTTGCCTCTGCGGCGTTCGTTATGCCGCTTGTGTACTTGAAGCCGTGATGCGAGAATATCGCGCACGGACCTTTTGCCGTCGAGAGTTTTTCACGCAAAAACACAAGCTGTTCGGGCGTAAGAATCGCCTCTTTTTGGTGGCACTTTTCGTACGCGGTCGAAGACGCGTAGTGCATAATGCTGCCGTCGGGGCGGTGGAAATAGTTTGTGTCGAGAACGATGAACCTGAATACGCCCCTGTCGAAAGAGTAGAAATTGCCGTCTTTCATCTGGTAGGCGGAGACAACTTCTTCGAGCGTCTTTGTGCCCTCGAAATCGTGATTGCCCATTGTGTGGTAGTGGGGAAGCTCGAAGTTGTTGAACTGGTCGAGCACGGGGCCCGCGGTTCTTACGTCGTGGCAGAAGTCGCCGCAATGTATTATGAAATCGACCTTGTTTTTGCGGGCTCGTTCGAGAATCTGCGCCATGCGCTCGACAGTCCAGTTGTAGTTTCCAACCCTGAAATGCATGTCGGCAAAGACCGAAAATTTTACGCTTTCGGAATTGTCCCCCGCGGCAAACGCTTTCGGAGAAACAAGACCTCCGGCCAGCAGCGCCGCACTCCCCAAGAAATTGCGTCGTTTAATATTCATATAGCAATAGCTAACCGCAAAACACCGGCATGTCAATCACAAAAATACGCAAATTTTCCAATATTTTTGCGACTTAAAAAAAGTGCCGCTCCGCAGGCGGAATAAATCGGCTCCGACGGGTGTAGGGATAGTTGCGGAGGGGTGCGCCTAAATTGCGTCGTAAAACTTTTTTGCCTCTTTGTAGATTTCGGAATTTTTGTCTTTTGCGCGGCGGAAATATTCGATGAGCACAGCGTTGGCGTCGCGCCGCAGCCCGAGCGAATACAGAGCGCGCGCCCCGTAGTAATACGAGCGGCTGCCCCAGTATTCGAAGTTGAAAAAGCCTATATAGACGCGCTCGAAATACGCGTGCGCCTTGCCCCAGTCGCCCTGCTCGAACCAGCAAAGCCCGTTTTTGTAAAGCGACTCCGCGAGCGGCTCTCCGCGCAGTTTGCGCTTCATGAAAACCTTTTGGTAGTAGTAGCGGGCTTCGTCGTATTTTTTTACGAGCCGCGCGGCGTCGCCGAGGGTGATGAAAAGCGGCGCGTCGAAGTCGGGCGGCGCAAGGCGCTCGGCGTCGTGCGCGTAGACGTACGCCTGTTTGTAGTCCCTGTTTTCAATGGCAATCCTCGCAAGCACGAGCGAGCCGCGCCACGCGTAGGGGGCGTCCCTAAACTTGTAGACGGTTTCGGCAAGGGGCTTTTCGTCCACCGCCGCGCCAGACTCCGCAAGCGCGATTTGCGCCAACGCGCTAATTTTGTCCTGCGGCTGGGTTATCTTTTTGCCCCCCATGATTTCGGTGCGCGCGAGAGCCGCGGGGGTCGATGCCGGAAGCCGCGACATGTCGAAGCTGCGCGCGAATTTTTCGCCGTCGAAGTACGACTGCGCAAAAACGTCCGCGCCGACGGAATCGGCGGACTCGAAGCACTTTTTCAGAGAAGCCGACCACAGCGACTCCGCCTTTTTTGCTTCGCCCGAATTGAACAGCGCGTCGGCGTAGTACCACTTTGTAAGCGAATCCGCCGCGTCCGACTCCGCAAGGGGCGCGAGGGCGCGGGCAAGCCGTCCGTATTCGCCGTTTGCCGAAGCGTACTTTGCGTACTGCGCGGCGACTTTGTTTAGAGAGTCTTTCGGCGGGTTTTTCAGCGACTCCTCGAAAAGCCCGTACGCGGCGTCCTCGCCCGCGTTCGCCGCGATTGACGCAAGGTAGAATTTTGAAAGCGCGCCGTACTCGCCGGAGTCCGACTTCGACAGCGCGAACATCTCGCGGGCGGCGGGAAAGTCGCCGCGCAGAAAGAATTTCATGCCGTTTGCAAAGTAGTCGGCGGCGGTCTCGGCGCAGAGCGCGGACGCGCAAAAAAACGTTGCGGAAAAAATCAGACGTAGTCGCATAGCATTTCCTTTAATTGCTCCAAAGTATTTATGCTTTTAAGCCCGACGCGCAACCTTTTAAATCCCTCCGCGCCCTTCAAAAAGCGCATTATCTGCACTTTTGCGAACGTCAGGTTGCCCGCGTCTATGCCCGAATACGAGCCGTCGGAGACAAGCTCGGCGTAGCGGAGGGCGAGCTTTGCGCGGTCGGAGGGGGTCGGCGGGACGAATTCCGTTCCGTCCATTTTTGCGCGGATTTCCCCGAAGACCCACGGATTCCCCAAGGCGGCGCGCCCCACCATGAAGCCCGCACACGCGGAATTGCGCAAACGCGCGGTCTCGAGCTTTTCGACCGAACCGTTGCCGATTAGCGGCACTGAGAGCGACTGCGCGGTTTTTTCAATCAAGTCCCAGTCGGCGTCGCCCTCGTAGCCGCGGGCTTTCGTGCGTCCGTGGAGGGTTATGAAGCTCGCGCCCGCGTTGGCGAGGGCGCGGGCGGCGTCGGGCACTATAATGGAAGAACTATCCCAGCCAATGCGCATTTTTGCCGATACCGGAATGCGCTTCAACGCCCCCGCCACCGCCGCAACAATCTTGCCCATGAGTTCGGGATTTTTAAGCAGAGCCGACCCCGCGCCCGCCGAAACCGCGTTCGGCGCGGGACAGCCGAAGTTTATGTCGATAAAGTCGGGCGCAACCCTCTCCTCCACAAGCGACGCCGCGTCGGCGACCTCCTTTGGGTCCGAGCCGAAAATCTGCACCCCGAACGGACGCCCGCCCTCCGTAAACGAAAGCTTTTCGAAAACCCGCGCCGCGCCGCTCAAAACCGCCCTGCTGTACACGAATTCGCTGACGGAAACGTCCGCGCCGTACTCGCGGCAAATGCGCCTGCAAGGCTCGTTGGAAAAGCCCGCCATCGGAGCCAAAAACAGCAGCTTTTTCCCTTCGGGGAACTCTACCATTCGACGAATCCCCGACACACTTTCACCGCGAAAACTCCGCAGTTGTACGCCGCGTGGGCGCACACGCACGGCAGAAGCGAGCGCGTTTTGTTCTGCGGCACAAACCTCAGCGCGTAGAACAGAAGCGAGCACTCGAAAACCGCAAGCGTATTGATAAGCGGCTGCGCGGAAAAATCGAAAGTCCACGTTCCGCCGAAGACCGACGCGCCTTCGGGAACTGTGTAGTCCCAAAGGAACGGGTGTCCCGCCGCGAAAAGAAACGAGAACAGAAAAATACTGCCGACCAGCGCCGCCCGACCGCGATTCTTAACTACCAAATATCCGCGGAAAATAAGCTCCTCCACAAACGCCGCCCCTACCCACGAAAGCAGCGCCCACGGCGCGACTTTCGTCTGGTCGGATTCCACCCCCGCCGCAAGCTCGGCGCAAGTGTTTACCGCAAGCAACGCAAGCGCGGCAACGACCCCCGCTGCGACCAAGCCGAACGGCGCGGGAGTCGCGCCCTCGAACGCCCCCCTGCGCAAATCGCCCGTTTTGCGGAAGTGGCGCAAATCGCCCGCCCACATGGAGAAAAGCCACGCCGCGACGCCGAGCGAAAGCAGCGAAAATACGGGATTATCCTGAAACATCGTCCCTCCCCTACAAAATATAGCCCCAAACAACAATCGCAATCTGTGCGGCGAACATCAGCGCGACGAGAGTGTAGACGAACACGAAAAACTTGTCGGTTCTGCGTTTTTGTACTGTCGGCAATTTTGTAGTATTTTTCATGGCTGTATTACGCCCGAAGATTTCGCATTTTCGGAGCAAAACCGCAAGAAAATTCGCAGACATTCGGCAACGCCGCGCCGGAACTCTCCCGAAGTCCGCCCGCCGATTGCGACAATTTTGTAGCGACACTTTTGAAACCGCTACAAAATGGTAGCGACATTTTTGGCGCAAAAACTGCCGCAAAACGCGCAAACAATGATTTAAAGCAATTTACAAAACCAGACAAAAACTGGCACAGGGTCTGCTTATCATAAAAAAGCATCTCAACAAAGATACTCCAATGAAACTCATAATAGCATACATTAAGCCCGAACAATTAGGCGAAGTGAAGAAGGAACTCTTCAAGAACCAAATTTACAGGCTGTCAGTGACAAACGCCCTCGGTTGCGGAAGGCAAAGAGGATACAGCGAAAACTATCGCGGCAACGAAATAGAAGTGAACCTGCTCAAAAAAGTTCGCTTGGAAATCGGCGTCAACGACGAGTTTGTCGACATCACGGTCGAGTCCATCATAAAAGGAGCGCAGACCGACCACATCGGCGACGGAAAAATCTTCATTCTCGACATGCAGCAATGCATACGCGTTCGCACGCGCGAAACGGGTCCCGAAGCAATAGGCTAAAAAACTAACACTCTATATTTACACTATCATGAACAGGAAAATTTTAACGGCTACCACCGTCTTCTCCATGCTCGCATGCCTCGCGGCGCGGGCAGAGGAAGCTGCTGCGGCGGCTCCCGCAAAGGTGTCCGCCGAAATGTTCACAGTAAACAATCTCTGGATTCTCTTGGGAGCGATTCTCGTTTTCTCGATGCACCCCGGGTTCGCGCTTGTCGAAACGGGCTTGTGCCGAGCAAAGAACAGCGTGAACATTCTCACGAAAAACATAATCACGGTTGCAATCGGTCTTCTGACGTACGTCGTAATCGGCTTCAACCTGATGTACCCCGGCGAATCCTGGATTTTGGGCAAGTTCCTCGGATTCGGAGGTCTCGGAGTCGCCGCCCCCGAAGGCGCAGCGATAGACTACAACGGAGGCCTCTATTCCTACTGGACCGACTTCATCTTTCAGGGCATGTTCGCCGCGACTGCCGTGACAATCGTCTCGGGCGCGGTTGCGGAACGAATCAAGTTTAACGCCTACATCGTCTTTGCAATCCTCTACGCCACATTCGGCTACACGCTCATCGGCTCGTGGGGCTGGGGCGGCGGCTGGCTCAAAGACCTCGGCTTCTACGACCTCGCGGGTTCGACATTCGTGCACTCGGTCGGCGGCTGGGCGGCTCTTGTGGGCGCGATTATGGTTGGCCCGCGCATCGGAAAGTATGTAAACGGCAGAACGCACGCAATCCCCGGCAGCAACCTCGGGTTCGCAACACTCGGCGTGTTCCTCCTGTGGTTCGGCTGGTTCGGATTCAACGGCGCGTCGGTATTCTCGGCCGACACCACAATGGTCGCATACGTCTTTACGACGACTGCCCTCTCCGCTTCCGCGGGCTTGATGGCGGCTATGTTCACCTCGTGGTTCGTACAAAAGAAGCCCGACCTTTCCATGATTCTCAACGGTTGCTTGGCGGGTCTCGTAGGCATCACGGCTTCGGCGGACTGTGTTTCGATTACAGCCTCCTGCGTAATCGGAGCAATTTCGGGTGTCGTGGTTGTATTCGCGGTCTACTTCTTCGACAAGCTCCACATCGACGACCCCGTCGGCGCGCTCTCCGTACACTTGGTATGCGGCGTGTGGGGAACGCTGGCGGTCGGCATATTCTCGCCCGACCACGAGCTTGTCCCGCAAATCATCGGCATAGTCGCGGTGGCGGTTGCGGCAATCGCAAGCAGCGGAATCATCTTCTACATCTTGAAGAAGACAATCGGCCTGAGAGTGGAACACTCCGAAGAACTCAGAGGTCTGGACGTAGGCGAACACGGTATGGAAGCCTACCACGGATTCCAAATTTTCTCGAACGAATAACCACCATGCGATTCCGTCGGACAAGCTCCGGCGGAATCGCCCTTTTCCCCAAAATGCAAACGTAAATGCGTTTGCATTTTTTTGTTGCATGACGTAAGAAAATAATAATTATTACCCGTTTTCAAACTACAAACATCATGAAAAAAACAATCACAGCAATATCATCGTTAATCGCATGCGCATGCGCATGCGCGTCCTACGCGGCGGAAGCTACGGT
>JAJXPD010000195.1 GCA_021641325.1 Opitutales bacterium | reverse complement strand
CTATTCTTTCAAGGAAGTCCGAGACCCCAGTCTGAAAAAGAACGCGTTTGAAAAAATCGGGCGGCGCAGTCGCATTGCCGACGCGCGCCGCCGATTTTTAACATTAGACGTTAATCGTAATGTCGACCCCCGAGGGAAGATTGAGCTTTTTAAGCTCGTCAACCGTGTTGGCGGTCGGGTTTACGATGTCGATGAGACGCTTGTGAGTGCGGAGCTCGAACTGCTCCATGCTCTTCTTGTCGACGTGTACGGAACGGTTTACCGAATATTTTTCGATTTTAGTCGGCAACGGAACCGGACCCGAAACAGTAGCACCCGTGCGCTTCGCCGTTTCGACGATGTCGCTCGCGCTCTGGTCTATCGTGCGAAAATCGTAGCCTTTGAGTTTTATTCTGATTCTCTGAGTAGCCATATTGCTTTTTCCTTTTAAATATTATCGTTGAGCCTTCTTTGCCGCGCCTTCCTGAACCTGTTTCAGAACTGCCGCGGGTACTTGTTCGAAGTGGCTCGGCTCCATCGAGTACGAAGCTCTACCGCTGGAAAGCGAGCGGATATCCGTAGCGTAGCCGAACATTGTTTCGAGCGGCACGAACGCCTTGATGACCGTTACATTGCCCTTCGATTCCATACCCTGAATCTGGCCGCGGCGACGGTTGATGTCGCCCATAACGTCGCCCTGATATTCGTCGGGGGTCGTTACTTCGACTTTCATGATAGGTTCGAGGAGAATCGGGCCCGCGTTTTTCATAGCGTCCTTGAAAGCGAAGATACCCGCCATCTTGAACGCCATTTCCGAAGAGTCGACTTCGTGGAACGAACCGAATACCAAGCGCACCTTGACGTCCACAACGGGATAGCCCGCGACGACGCCGTTTATCATTGCTTCCTTGATACCGTCTTCCGTCGGCTTGATGTATTCCTTCGGGATTACGCCGCCGACGATTTCGTTGACAAACTCGTAGTGTTTGCCCTTTTCAAGCGGTTCGAGAACGATTTCCGCGTGGCCGTACTGACCGCGACCACCCGACTGGCGGACGAATTTGCCCACGCCGGGAGCGGCTTTCGTGATTGTTTCGCGGTACGCGATTTGCGGTTTGCCGGAGTCTGCTTCTACCTTGAATTCGCGGAACAGACGGTCGCGAATGATGTCGAGGTGAAGTTCGCCCATGCCCGCGATAAGCGTCTGGCCCGTTTCCTGATTCGTTGTGACAACGAATGTCGGGTCTTCTTCTGCGAGTCTTTGGAGGGCGATGGAAAGCTTTTCCTGGTCTGCCTTCGACTTCGGCTCGATGCTCATTGCGATAACCGGTTCGGGGAATGTCGGGGGCTCGAGACGAACTTCGTGGTCTCTGTCGCAGAGCGTGTCGCCCGTTACGATATCCTTTGCGCCGATGATTGCGCAGATTGCGCCGCTGTATGCCTCTTCAATGTCTTCGCGCTTGTCCGCCTTGATGACGAGCAAACGGGAGATGCGTTCGGTCTTGCGGCTGCGCGGGTTGTAAACCTGCATGCCCTTTTTGATGCAACCGCTGTATACGCGAATGAACACGAGTTTACCTACGAACGGGTCGCTCCAAAGTTTGAACGCAAGTGCTGTGGGTGGCGCGAAGTCGTCGGAGACGATTTCAAGCGACGGCGTTTCTTCGTCGTCTTCGCCGTAAGCCTTAATCGGGGGAACGTCGAGCGGGCTGGGGAGGTAGTCCACAACCGCGTCGAGCAGCATCTGCACGCCCTTGTTCTTGAACGCAGAACCGGGGATTACGCCGACGAATTCGCGCGACAGAGTAGCCTTGCGGATACCGAGGCGGAGTTCGTCTTCGGTGAAATTCGTTTCGCCTTCAAGGAAGCGTTCCATGATAGAGTCGTCGAAGTCGGCAATGGCTTCGATGAGTTCCGAACGGTACTGATCCGCCTTTTCCTTGTATTCGGCGGGGATTTCGATGACGTCGTACTTAACGCCCTGGGGGTCGTTTTCGTCGTACATGTACGCCTTCATGCTGACGAGGTCGATAAGCCCCTTGAACTTGTCTTCCGCGCCGATGGGGAGGAAGAGCGGGTGGGGATTGCCGTTGAGCTTCGTCTTGATGTCTTCGACCGCGCCGTAGAAGTCAGCACCGGTTCTGTCCATCTTGTTGATGAAAGCGATGCGCGGAACATTGTACTTGTTCATCTGGCGCCAAACCGTTTCGGACTGGGGCTGTACGCCCGCAACCGCGCAGAACACCGCGACCGCGCCGTCGAGAACGCGGAGCGAACGTTCGACTTCCGCTGTGAAGTCAACGTGTCCGGGGGTGTCGATAAGGTTGATTTGGTGCTGAATGCCCTTGTAGGGGCCGTCTTTCGTCGTCCAGTTGCACGAGATAGCCGAGGACGTAATGGTAATGCCGCGTTCGCGTTCCTGTTCCATCCAGTCCGTCACGGCAGTACCTTCGTGTACTTCGCCGATTTTGTGAACTACGCCGCTGTAAAACAGGATACGTTCCGAGCAGGTCGTTTTGCCCGCGTCGATGTGCGCCGATATACCGATGTTTCTGGTATATTCCAACGGCTTTGTTCTATTGGGTGAATTTTTTTCTGAAAGTGCCATGTTCGTGGTATTTCCGTGTGAAGTTCAATTACCAGCGGAGGTGCGCAAAAGCCCTGTTGGACTGCGCCATCTTGTGGACGTCTTCGCGCTTCTTGACAACCGTACCCGTGCCGTTGTAGGCGTCTACGAGTTCAGCCGCGAGAGCGTCGGCCATCGGCAGACCCTTGCGGTTGCCCGCCGCTTCGATGAGCCAACGGAACGCGAGCGTCTGCTGGCGGTCGAACGAAACTTCGACGGGGACTTGGTACGTTGCGCCACCTACGCGGCGGCTCTTAACTTCAAGCTTCGGACGAACGTTTTCGAGCGCGCCCAAGAGCAGGTCGATGGGGTCGCCCTTTTCGAGCTTTTCGCTAACCTTTTCGATTGCACCGTATACGATGCGTTCCGCGACGGTCTTTTTGCCGTCCTTCATCACCATGTTGATGAGGTGGCTTACGAGCGCGCTCTTGTAGCGCGAATCCGGAATGCGTTCTCTTTTTTCAGCTCTGTGTCTGCGTGACATATTTTTGCCTTTTCTAAAATTTTAATTATGCCTTCTTGGCCTTCGGGCGCTTGACACCGTACTTCGAACGGCTGCGGCGGCGTTTTTCAACACCCATGCAGTCGAGCGTACCGCGGACGATGTGGTAACGAACACCGGGCAAGTCCTTAACACGGCCGCCGCGCACGAGCACGACGCTGTGTTCCTGCAACGAGTGGCCTTCGTCGGGAATATAGGCGATTACTTCGTATCCCGAAGTAAGGCGCACCTTTGCGACTTTACGAATAGCCGAGTTCGGCTTCTTAGGCGTACGGGTCATTACCTGTACGCATACGCCGCGGCGAAACGGATTCGACTTCAAAGCCGGCGCCTTTGTCTTTGCTTTTACAAGGCTGCGCGGCTTGCGAACTAACTGATTAATTGTAGGCATATTTTGTGTCTTTTTAAAGAGAAAGATGTTGAAAAGTATATATCACTTT
>JAJXPD010000194.1 GCA_021641325.1 Opitutales bacterium | reverse complement strand
CGCGACTTCCTCAAAGCCCAAAAGGCGGCGCACAAGCAGTAGCCTCAACTCCGCGCCCGCGCTACCGCAAAAATGCGGGCAACGGGCGAACCGCGCGGACAGCATGCGCGGAGAAAAAACGGACGCAGAAAACGCGCAGTCCGCATGGGCGCAATCCGAATAAAAACGCTTTCCGAAACAAAAACAATGGCAACTACAATAGCATTGACGGGCGGAATGGGCTGCGGGAAATCGGCGGCGGCGCAGGCTTTCGCCGAACTCGGTGCGGAAGTGCTCGACGCCGACAAACTCGCGCACGCCGCTCTCGAAAACAACCCCGAAGTGGTCGCGGCGGTCAAACGCGCGGTCGGCGAACGCGCATACGGAGCCGACGGCAAACCGAACCGCGCGGAAATTGCAAAGGCGGTTTTTTCCGACGCCGCAAAGCTCGCGAAAATCGAGCGCGCAATACACCCCGCAATCGAAAGGGAATGGCGGGCGGCGGCGGAAAAACTACCCGACGGGAAAATCGCGGTGGTGGAAGTGCCGCTACTTTTCGAGAAAAAACTTGAAAAGAAATTCGATTTCTGCATTACTGTTTTTTGTAGCGAACCACTGCGGAAATTCCGCCTGTCGAACAGGGGAATGTCGGACGAACAAATAGCGCGGCGCGACGCATTCCAAATGCCGCCCGAACAAAAGTCAAAACTCGCCGACATCGTGCTTTTCAACGAAAGCGACACCGCATTTTTAAAACGGCAGGCAGAGCTTGTCCTATCACGTTTAAATAAAAATCCATAATGGACGAAGAAGAACAAAATTTACCCGTTGAACCCGCAAAGAAACGCGGCAGAAAACCCAAGAATCCCGAAATCGCCGACGCCGAAAAGCCCGCAAAAAAACGCGGCAGGCCGAGGAAAATCCGCGACGGCGAAACGGCGGAATCCGCAACGCAGGCGGAGCTTCCCGAATTTCACGGCGGCGAACAAAACGCGGCGGACGCGCAAAACCAGCAGTCGAAATCGCTCGACGAAACGCTCGACAGCGAAGTGCGGAAGAGAAAGTCTGGCGCGGGTCGCGGCGCAAAAATCCCCCGCGCCGACGGGCCTACTTGGCGCGACACCCCCGCCCCTACGCAATCGGAAGAACCCGAACGCGCGGAGGACGGCGGCAACGACGAGTCCGAAATTTTCGTGCACTCCGACAGGTCGGACGACTTCGCCTACACGGCAAGCGGCGCGGATTCGACGGAATCCGAAAACAGCGCGGACGGCGGCGACGACGAAATTCCGACGTCGTTTTCCACGACAGACGAAGACCTCGACCCCGACGCCTACCGCAACGACTCCGACGCCGAGCGCAGAATAGCCGAAGCCCGCGAGTACGAAAACGCCGCAGACGACGACGAACCGCGCGACGCCCAAAACCGCCGCAACCCGCGCGACAAAAATTTTAACCGCTTCAACAACCGCCAAAACCAGCAGCAACAGCGGCGCGACAACCGCAACAACGACCGCAACCAAAACAACAGGCGCGCCAACGACAACCGCAACGACAGGCAAAACCGCCAGCAAAACAACAACCGCCAGCAGGGCGCGGAACGCGGGCAAAACCAGCAACAGCGGCGCGACAACCGCAACGACAACCGCCAGCAGCAGAAACAGCAAAAGCAGAAAAAGCCGCGCTGGTCGCAAAACGGCGAGTCCGATTTCATAAACCCCGCCGACCTCCCCGAATGGTTCGCGCTCAGAAACGAAGCCGCGCTTAAAAACTGGCTCGCGCAGGTGTTTTTCGGAATGCCGCCCTTCCCCGAATATTTCGAAACGGCGATTCCCGTAAACCCGTCCGAAACGCCCGACGCCGAACATCAAGCGCGGGAACAGGCGGAATCCGCAACGGAAACGGAAGCCGCGGTTGACGCAAACGCGGCGCAAACCGAAGCGCAATCGGAAACGCAACCAGAGAACGGAGACGCGAACTCATCGCAAGCCGCTTCGCCCGAATCAGACGCGACGCCCGCCACGGAAGAACCCGCAAAAAAGAGCGTTGCCGACATGAATTATTGGGAGCTGATGGTAAACGCCAACGACTCCGCCGTGAAAAAATACGGCCTCGAAAAAGCGGTGGGCGACGCGGAAAAAACGCAAACCGCCGCCGAAAACGGCGCGGACTCCGCGGCGCAAAGCGGAGAGGAAGCGGAGGAATTTTCGGAGGGCACGACGCTCGAAATCGACGGCTGCGGCGCGATAGAGTCGCTCGGAGACTTCGTCGAAATATTGAAATTGGGGATTCGCGAAATCCGCGAAAAATTCGCGGAACTCGGGGTTCCCTGCCGCGCGGGAATCGGCAAGGCGGAGCTTCTTGCGGACTACTTCAAATACGCGTTCGCGCTCAAAAAGCTCGTGCGCGTGCGCGGCACTCTCGACGTGTTCGAGGACGGCTTCGGCGGCGCGATAACGTTCGCTTCGGAAAATTACAGGCTCGGCAGGAACTCGGTGTACGTTCCGCAAATGTTCGTGGACAAATACGGGCTGAAACGCGGGCACACCGTCGGCGCGCTCGCAATGCCGCCGCGCGAATTCGGGCGCGAAAACTGCCCGATTGCCGTGGCAATCACTTCCGTAATGGACGGCGACCCCGAAAAGGCGAAAAACATTGTTCCGTTCACAGACCTCACGCCCTACTACCCCACGCGCAGAATCATTTTGGAATCGACGAGCGAGCCGGAAAACCTCTCGATGCGCGCGGTCGATTTGCTGACGCCAATCGGCTTCGGACAGCGCGCGCTAATCGTCGCGCCGCCGCGCACGGGAAAAACCGTGCTCATGCAGGGAATGGCGAAGTCGATACGCCGCAACGCGCCCGACGCGCACCTCATAATACTGCTCGTTGACGAACGCCCCGAAGAAGTGACCGACTTCAAGCGAAACGTGGACGCGGAAGTTGTGGCGTCCACTTTCGACGAAGAGGCGTCGAGCCACGTCCACGCGGCGGAGATGGTCGTAAGCCGCGCGCGCCGAATGGTCGAACGCGGTCTTGACGTCGTGATTCTGCTCGACTCCATCACAAGGCTCGCGAGAGCGTACAACGCTCTCATGCCCAACGGCGGGCGCACAATGTCGGGCGGCGTAGAGGCGAACGCCCTGCAAAAGCCGAAAAAATTCTTCGGCTCGGCAAGGAACATCGAAGGCGGCGGGTCGCTTACAATCATCGGAACGGCGCTCGTCGAAACGGGGAGCAAAATGGACGAAGTCATCTTCGAGGAATTCAAGGGAACTGGCAACTTGGAACTGCACCTCGACCGCGCCCTTTCCGACAAGCGCATTTTCCCCGCAATCAACATCGAAAAGAGCGGAACGCGCAAGGAGGAACTGCTCTACCACCCCGACGAAATGTCGAAAATCTACGCCCTTCGCCGCGCAATGAAAGGCGTGCCCGCAACCGACGCCATGGAAATGCTCGTCCAGCGGCTCAAAAAGGTGCGGACGAACGTGGAATTTTTGCTGGGGCTGAACAGATAGTTAGGCTGTCGCTGCCGCGCAATATTTCGGCAATGTTGAAGCTTTATGTTTGCC
>JAJXPD010000033.1 GCA_021641325.1 Opitutales bacterium | reverse complement strand
CAACCCGCTCGCGCAGACCGATTTTACGGCGGTTCGGGCAAAGACGGGCGAGAAGCTTGTCGGCAAAACTTTCAGGGTGGGCGGGTTTTCGTACTTTGTGGGAAGCTCGACCGCTGGCTTTTTGGCGGAGTCGGGCGCGTTGTACGGAGAGTCCCGCGCGAAGGAAATTGCGGACTTCGCCGGGGGGCGCGCCGGCACTCTGCCCGCCGACGTTTCGGGCGGCGCGTTGTTCGACGCCGAATCGAAGTCGCGCACTTTTGCCGAGGACGTCGCCGTCGGCGGCGTTTTGATGTACCCCATTCTCTTTTTCGGACTCATTTCGCTTGCGGTGTTTTTGTGGAAAACCGCAAGTTTTGCCCGCCTGCGCCGCGCCCCGAAAAACGCGGTATCCGCCGTGCTTTCGGCGTTGGAAGAAAGGGGCGCGGAAGCCGCCGAAACCGCCGCGCGGCGCATGGGCTATCCCTATGCGGACATACTTTCTGCGATGCTTGAATCGCGCAATTCGCCGGTTTCGCAGTTGGAGGAAATCGCCTACGAGCACATGCTTTCGGTCGGCGGGCGTCTGCACTGGGGTTTGTCGGTGCTGTCGGTTTCGGCGACCGTCGCGCCGCTTTTCGGACTTTTGGGGACGGTAACAGGCATAATCAAAACTTTCGCCGACCTCTCGGCGCAGGGGCTTGGCAACGCGCGGCTTCTCGGCGCGGGAATCGGCGAGGCTCTGATAACCACCGAGTACGGGCTGATTGTGGCAATACCCGCGTTCGTCGCCCACGCGTTCCTGACGCGCCGCGCGCGCGCGGTTCTTGCCGACATGGAAAAACTTGCGTCGTCGTTTCTGGCGGTGGTAGAAAAATGACGGAATCTTTTGCGGAGTTGTTTTGCGGGGTGTTCGCGGCGGGCGGAATTTTGATGTATCCGCTGGCGGCGATTGCCTTGTACGCGTATTTTTGCGCGTTCAAAACGTCCCTGCGGCTGGGCTGGCTTAACGCGCTTTGCGCCGACGAAAAATCGTTCGCGCGGGAGTTCGTAAAATTCGAATCGGAAAATTCCGCGCCCGACGTAAAATCGGCGTTCGCGCGGCTGCGGTCGGAACTGATTTCGGACGAGGAGCGCAGGGTAAAAATGCTGAAATCGCTGGCGGTCGCCGCGCCGCTTGTCGGTCTTTTGGGGACTGTCGCGGGAATGACCGAAACCATTGTCTCCTCCGCCTCCGATTCCTCCGCGGGCGTCGCCGAGGGAATTTCGGTTGCGCTCATAACCACTCAGGCGGGGCTTGTCGTTGCGATTCCCGCGTGGATTGCGGCGGTGTTCGCGCATGCGCAAATGCGGAAGCTTCTGACGACTCTTGCCGCGCGGGAGTCGTCATTCGGGAGGGAGGCATTGTGAGCCTGCGCAGACCAAATTTTTCGGACGGAGAGGGCGAGGAGTCGATAAACATTTCTCCGCTAATCGACGTCATTTTCATACTGCTGATTTTCTTTGTGGTGACCACAACGTTTTCGGACGGCGGCGCGGTGAAAATCGACGTGCCGAAGGCGGCGACTGCCGTCCGCCCCGAATCGAAGCCGCTGACAATCTCGATTGCGGCCGATTCGTCGGTTTCGGTCGGCGGCGTGAAGGTGTCGCGGACGGAGCTTGAAGCGCGTCTTCGCGCGCACATGCGCTTCGACAAAACGGTTGTGTTGCGCGGCGATTCGTCCGCGCCCGTTTCGACTCTCGTGGAAATCATGGACACCGCAAAATTGTGCGGGGCGGAGGAAATCTACGTTTCGGCGGAGAAAAAATGAAGACGGCGTTCCAGTCCAAAAACTACGGCTTTGCCTCCGCGATTTGCGCGGCGGCGGCGACATTGGCGGCGTTTGCGGTGCTTCCGCTTTCGGTCGCGGTTTCGCGTCGGGACGCCGCGGGGCGGCCGCCCAAGCTTGTGCGCGTGTATTCCGCCGCGCAGCGACAGTCGGACGGCGGCGCGAAAAACGCGGGGGCTTCGGGACGAGGGGCGTCGGCGGTCGTGCCGAATTTTTCTGGCGCAAAGAAGGCTGCGGAATTTACCGTGCCCGCGCTCGACTTTTCGTCGGTGGGCGTCGCCGTTCCCGATTTCGGCGCGGGCGGAAACCTCGCGTTCGACTCTTTCGGCGGAGGGCTTTCAGATTCCGAAACGAAATTCGACGCCTTCGAGCTTGACGCGCTCGACAAAATTCCGAGGCGTCTTAATTCCGTCCGCATAGACTACCCCCGCAAGCTGCTCGACCGCGGAATCGAGGGAGAGGTTTTGCTGAACGTCGTGGTCGATTCCGACGGCAGCGTTGAAGTTGAGTCCGTGGCAAGCTCTACCGACGCGCGGTTCGAAAAAAGCGCGGTTGACGCGGCTTCGAAATTGCGCTACGAATCGCCCATGAAAAACGGGGAACGCGTGCGCGCGCGCTTCGTTCTGCCGATACCCTTTAAAATAGTGAAATGAAAATTTTTGGCGCATATCTTCTGTTTTTTGCCTCCGCGATTTGCGCGGCGGCGGCGGGCGTCGCGCCGTTCGGGGCGTCGCCGGCGGTTTCGCGCAGGGAGGCGGAGGCGGTTCGCGCGGCGGCGGCGGCTTCCGACAATTCGGCGGCTCTCGAAATCCTGCTCGACGCCTCCCGAAAAAATTGGGCTGGGGCTGTCGTGTTCTTCAACTTGGGCAACGCGCAAATGCGCGGCGGAGACGCGGAATCTGCCGTTGCGTCCTACCGCAGGGCGGCGGAGCTTTCGCCGTCGTTTTTTGCGGCGCGGAAAAACCTCGGCTTTGCGCTTTCGCAGCTTGGGCGCGATTCCGACGCCCTCGCCGAAATGCGGGACTCTCTTGCGCTGTCGGGCGGTTCCGACACCGCAATTCTGTTGTGGTTCGCAAAACGCGCCGCCGACGCGCGGGACTTTTCCTCCGCGCTGAATTTCTGCAATCAGGCGCTTCTCTACGACGATTCGAACCGCGCCGCGCTCTTTGCAAAAGCGGCGTACCTCTACGAGCTTGGGCGTTTCGAAGAGTGCGAGACCGCCGCAAAAAAACTTATGCGCGACGCCGAATTTTCCGCCCGCGCCGTGCGGCTTGCGGGAAGCGCGAGGGCGCGGCGGGGCGACTTTTGCGGTGCGGCGGCGGCTTTCGGATTTCTCGAAAAGTCGGGCGCGGCGGAGAGGTCGGACGCCCTGTTTTTCGCGAACCTGCTTTTCAAAATGCGCCTTTACCGCGACGCCGCGGCGGCGTACGCGCGGCTCGGCGATTCCGCCTCCGCGGGCAACGCGGCGGAGGCAATGCTTGCGTCGGGCGATTTTTCGGGCGCGGCGGGGCTTGCTGAATCGCTCGGCGGAGACCTTCGCGAAAAGATTTCGGGGCTTGCCAAATTCGGCGCGGGCGACTTTGCCGCCGCCCGAAAACACCTCGAAGCCTGCGTTAAAAAATTTCCCGACGACGCCCGCGTACTGTGCGCATTGGGCGGCGCGTGCGCCGAGCTTGGCGACTGGGGCGCGGCGGACGCTCACTACGCCCGAGCGTCGCTCGATCCGCGCTTCGAATCCGCCGCCCGCTACGGCATGCTGAGGTCGGCTGTCGCACGCGGAGACTTTGTGGCGGCGCATTCGCTCGCCGCCGCGCTTGCGAAGAAATATCCCGAATTTTCAGAATATGCAAAGTATCTCGAAAAGCAGATTTCCAGATGACGCCTCGGCGTTCCCCATGCTAATGGGCGTCCTCAACGTTTCGCGCGACTCGTTTTCAGACGGCGGGAAATATTTGGACGACTCCGCCGCCGTCGGGCAGGCGTTGCGCATGGTTTCGGAGGGCGCGGCGATTGTGGACATCGGCGCGGAGTCTACGCGCCCCGACTGCAAGCCGCTTCCCGCCGACGAGGAACTGCGGCTGCTGCTCCCCAAGCTCGCGGCGGTGCGGAACGCGCTTCCCGACATCGCGATTTCGGTTGACACCTACAAGCCAGAAGTCGCGCGGGCGGCTCTCGAAAACGGCGCGGACATCATAAACGACGTCCTTGTGCGGGTAGTCGACGGACGCTGCCCGATGGCGGCGCTTGCCGCGGAGTTCGACTGTCCGATTGTCGCAACCCACAACTCGCGCGGCGCGGAATTTTCGGGCGATTTCTTCGGCGCGTTCGTGCGCGGAGTAGCCGACATGGTCGCGGCGGTCGAGCGCGAGGGCGCGGAAAAAATCATAATCGACCCAGGCTTCGGCTTCGGCAAAACGGCGGAGCAGAATTTCGAGATAGCCGCGCGGCTCGGCGAATTGCGAATGTTCGGGTACAAAATACTTCTGGGCGTTTCGCGGAAGTCGTCGCTGGCGGGGCTTGTAGGCGCGGGCATGGACGCGCGGGACGACGCCACCGCCGCAATCACCGCGATTTCCGCCGCGTCCAATTCCGCCGATATTTACAGGGTGCACGACGTGGCAAAAAACGCCGCCGCCCTCAAAACCGCAATGGAGATTTCAAAATGGACGAAATTAAAATAGACAGAATCAGACTCAAAGGCAAACACGGCTGCTTTGCCGCCGAACGCGACGAATTCAGGGATTTCGAAGTGTCGCTGCGGCTCTTTCTGCCGCTCGATACCGCCGCGAAAAGCGACGGGCTTGACGACACCGTAGACTATCCCGCGGCGATCGCAATCGCCGAGGGCGTGCTTGCGGGCGAGAGCGTGCGGCTTGTGGAAAAGCTTGCCGACATGATTGCCGAGCGGCTGTTTACGCGCTTTGCAAACCTTCTCGAAGCGGAGGTCGAGGTCGCGAAATTGGGCGTGGACATCGGCTACGACTTCGGGGGAATTTCGGTGAAAATCCGCAGAAAGAGGGGCGACTACATAAAATGAAAAACGCAAAACGCATAGTGCTGGCGTTGGGTTCGAACGTCGGAAACCGCCGCGAAAACCTCGTGCGCGCGCTCGCGGAAATAGAGAATTTTGCGCGGATACTCTCGCGCTCCAAAATCTACGAGACCGCGCCAGTGGGTTTTGCCGACCAGCGCGACTTCCTCAACGCTGCGGTTCTCTGCGAGACGCAGTTCGAGCCGCTGGATCTTCTCGAATTCTGCAAGTCGGCGGAGGCGCGGCTGGGGCGGACAAAGACGTTTCCCAACGGCCCGCGCGAAATTGACATCGACATAATTTTCTACGAGGGACGCGCGTATTCCGACGCTGCGCTCCAAATTCCGCACCCGCGATGGAGCGAGCGCGACTTCGTGCTTGCTCCGCTTGCCGACATCTTGGACTCTTTCGAGACCGACTTTTGTTGCGACGTCGCGGGCGTGCTCGGCAGCGCGCCGAAAAAATACCAACCCTTTGCGGAGTTTTAAGGCATGGAAGAGGGCACTCTTTACGTTGTTGCGACGCCGATAGGCAATCTGTCGGACATTTCCGAACGCGCTCTCGAAACGCTGCGCTCGTGCGATTTGGTCGCGTGCGAGGACACCCGCATTACGGGCGCGATGCTCAGGAAATTCGGAATCGAAAAGGAGATGTTCGTAAACGAGGATTCGCGCGAGCGCGGCGTTGCGCCGCTGCTTCTCGAAAGGCTCAAAGCGGGCAAAAACGTGGCTCTTGTAAGCGACGCGGGGACGCCGTGCATAAGCGACCCCGGTTTCAGAATAGTCCGCGCATGCCGCGCGTGCGGCGTGAAGGTAGTGCCGGTTCCCGGCGCGTGCGCGTTCGCCTCGGCGTTGAGCGCGTCGGGGCTGCCGAGCGATTCGTTTTTGTTCGTCGGCTTCCTCCCCGCAAAGACGGCGGCGCGGAAAAACTTTTTCGAAAAATACGCCGACTTCGGGCACACGCTGATATTCTACGAGTCGCCGTACAGGATTGAAAAATTCGTTGACGACGCCCTCGAAGTCTTCGGCGGCGACCGCATCGTGTGCGTCGCCAAGGAGATTTCCAAAATGTTCGAACGCTTCTTTGTCGGCAGGCTCGCCGACGTTGCTGCGGAGCTTAAAAAGTCGTCCACAAAGGGCGAATTTGTCGTGATTGTAGCCCCCGACGGATTCACGCTATGAGCGGCGCGGTACTTGCAATAGACATCGGCTCGAACACGATAAAGTGCCTGCTCGGGCGCGTCGAAAACTGCGCGGTTGCGCGGCTCTACGAGCGCACCCTCGACAGGCGGATTATGGGAAGCGGCGCTCTTGTGCCGAACGCCGCAGACGTCGTTTCGGACTCCGTCTCGCTTTTCGTTCGCGAAGCCGCGGCGTTTGCGCCCTCTTTCAAAACAGTCGCCGTCGCGACCTCCGCCCTGCGCGACAGCCCCCGCAGGGGCGAAATTACCGCCGCCGTAGCCGAAAACACGGGCGTTGAAATCCGCGTGCTTTCGGGCGGCGAGGAGGCGCGGCTGTCGTTTTCCGGCGCGATGGGAGACCCGCTGGTAGACGCCTCCAAAAAATGCGCATACTTTGATTTGGGCGGCGGAAGCATGGAAATCGTCGCGGGGCAAAACGGCGTCGTCGAACGCGCCCGAAGCCTGAATGTCGGGGCTGTGCGGCTCATGCGCGAATGCGCTTCGCCCGACGGATATTTCGAACGCGCCCGCGCGGAGTTTGCGGCGTCGCTTGCCGACTTCCCGAAAACCGAGCTGCTTGTCGGTGCGGGAGGCGCGGTCGTTGCGGCGCGTTTCATGAAGGCAAAGCTCGGTCTTTCGGGGGCGGAAAACGAAATTTCGCTTGATGACATCGAAAAATGCTACGCGGCGGTTCTGCCGCTTTCGGTCGGCGGGAGGGTCGAAAAATTCGGCATAAGCGCGGGCAGGGCGGACATAATTCCCGCGGCGTTCGCGTGCATAATAGAGCTTATGCGCTCTCTCGGGAAAACCCGCCTTACGCACACTTTCTGCAATATCCGCTACGGAATTGTCCGCGCCGAATCGGCGTCGTGAAATAATCCCAAAACGCATCGTTTTGCTATTGACTTTTGAAAATTCAGCTGGGAGCTTTTTTTTTTCGTTAGGCAAACTATAACAACAAAAGAGGATTGGATATGAAAAAACTGTTTCTTGCGGCGGCGTTTTTCGTCGCGTGTCTGGCGTCGGCGGCTCCACAAAAGGTGATATTCGACACCGACATCGGCAACGACGTGGACGATGCTCTCGCCCTTGCAATGCTCTACGACTACGAAGCGTCGGGGCGCGCGCAGGTGCTCGCGGTTCTGCTGAACAACCGCCACCCCGCGTCGATAGCGTTCACGAGCGTCATGAACAATTACTACGGCTTCGGCAAATTTCCCGTCGGCGTTTCGGCGGACGGAATTTCGAGCAAGGACGGCAGGTACGCGGTAATCGTTTCCGACATGAAAAAGCCCGACGGAAGCTTTGCGTATCCGCGCTCGTTCGACGCGCAGAACAGGCCCGTAGACGCCGTGAAGCTCGCCCGCAAGGTTTTGAGCGAAAGCGAGGACGGGAGCGTTGTCTACATTTCGGTAGGATTTTCGACGAACGTAGTGAATTTGCTGTCGTCGCAGGCGGACGAGTATTCGAAGCTCGACGGAATTGCGCTTGTCGCAAAAAAGGTGAAGTATTTTTCGGTCATGGCGGGGCAGTTTGCCACATATCCGGACATTCCCAGGCTCCGCAACATGATGCCCGAATACAACATCAGGTTCGACCCTCCTGCGGCGCGGGCGTTCTTCGGAAAATCGCCCGTTCCGATTGTTTTCAGCGGCTTCGAAATCGGCGAAATTGTCAGATTCCCCAAAGAGGCCGTTCTTGAGAAATTGTCGGCGGAAAATCCGCTTGCGGTGGCGTATAAAAAGTACGCGGTGTCGCGCAAGACGGGCGAACTTTACGACACCTGCGCGTTCGACCTCACGAGCGTCCTGTATGTGTTCTCGCCCGAACTTTTCGAAATTTCCGAGGCGGGAAATGTCGTTGTGGACGAAAAGAACATTTCCGTTTTCACTCCCTCAAAGGGCGGTCTGCACAAGTATTTGATTCTCCCGAAAGACGGCGCGAAGAAGATTTCGGAGGAGCTTGCCGCGCGTGTCGCAACCCTGAAACCGCAGGCGGAAAAATAGCGCGGCGCGGGAATTTTATTGTCGGCAGCCGAAATTAAATAAAACGGTTTTAGCGGACGGCGGAACTCGAACGCCGTCCGTTTTTTTGCGCCGAATTTACGCGCCGACTTCGGGCGCAGCGGGATTATTCCTCCTCCGATTTTGTATGGCTGCTTTCGGCGGATTCGAGAATCGACGCGAAAACGTCGCACGGAATGTACAGAACCACCGCGACCAGCAGAAGCGTGTTCAGGGACAATGCGAGCATGAAAATCACCCACGCGCCTCCCGACAGCTTGCCGTCGGAAAGATTTTGCGTAGTCCAGCACAGAATTGCCGAAAGCGAGCACACGTAAGCCGTGCATATATTGAAAATCGCAGTCGGCGGAATCCACGCGCCGACTTTCAGCTTTTTGTGGAAAGCTCCCAACGCCAGCGCGAGCAGCGCAAACACGACTTCCACTACGACTATCGCCGCGGCAAGCCATTCAGCCGAAACGAAACTGTCGGCAACGCCGCTCCCCGAAGGGTGGAATCCCGCAGCTCCGCTCCCCGAAATGTGCAGAGCGATTGGCTTGCCGATTTCCGCCATGTGCGAGAGTGTGCCGACTGCCGCGAGCGCGGAAACCGCCGCGGCGATTCCCGAAATTTTTGTGAATTTGCCTGTCGTTTTTCCGTCGTTCATGGCGTGCGGGGAGTGTGGGGATTACAAAATCAGCATGGCGTCGCCGTACGAGTAGAAATTGTACTCGCGTTCGATTGCCGCGCGGTAGATTTCTTTGAGCTTTTCCACTCCGTCGCGCGAGTCGGGTTTGAGGAAGACCGCCACAAGGCACATGAGCGTGGAGCGGGGCAGGTGGAAGTTGGTAATCATTGCGTCGGCGGCGCGAATGCGCTGGGGCGGGTAGACGAAAAGGCTTGCGCTGTCGAGCACGGGCTTTTCGGCGTCGAAGCCGTCGGGGTGCTTCCGTACGAAGTCCTCCATTGCCCTCAGCGATGTCGTGCCGACGGCGAGCCTCGGCGCGGATTTGTCCGCCATGGCGCGGAGCGTCGCGGCGGGAATTTCGTAGATTTCGGCGTGCATTTTGTGCTCCTCCACAATGTCGCTTTTCAGCGGCTGGAAAGTGCCGATTCCGACGTGCAGGGTGAGGTCGAAAAATCTGTTCCCGCGCGATTCGAGCGTTTGTATAAGCTCCGGGGTGAAGTGCAGCCCCGCGGTGGGGGCGGCGGCGGCGACGCGCTTGGAGGGGTCGGCGTAGACGGTTTCGTAGCGGCGGTTGTCGAAGTCGCGGTCGTAGTCGGGCGCGTGCTGGTCGCGGGCGATGTATGGCGGAAGCGGCACAACACCTATTCTTTCGCTGACGGAAACGACGCTTTCGCCGTTTGCGGTTTCGAAGTCTACAACGGCTCTGCCGTCGTCGAATTTTTCGGCGACGGTTGCGGTGAACGCGTTTTCGACACCGAAAGTCGCGCCGATTTTCAGGCGTTTTGCGGGTTTAAGCATGCATGTCCAGCGGTTCGGCGAGCCGCACGGGGTGAGCAGCAGGCATTCGACGTTTCCGCCAGTGTCCTTTTTTGCGAAAATGCGCCCTTTGAGGACCGCGGCGTTGTTCCTGAAAAAATTGAAGTTGGTTTTTAGGAATTTCGGGAGGTCGGCGAAATGCGCGTGCTCGATTGTGTCCGACGCCCTGTCGTAGACGAGCAGTCGCGAGCCGTCGCGCTTTTCCGACGGAAAGCGGGCGATTCGTTCGGGCGGGAGCGTGTAGTCTAATTCTGACGAGTTCATTGTATTTGCGAAATTTGTTTTGCCTTTTCCGCCTTTTCTGGCGAGAGCGTGCCGACTCCGTCGCATTCGGCGCAGAGGGACGCGTACGCGGCGGCGCGGCGGAGCGCGGTTTCGGGGGGCGCGGAATTTTCGTAAAGCTCGAAAATCAGCCGCGCGAACATTGCGTCGCCGCAACCCGTGGCGCGGACTTCTCTTTCGATTTTCGGCGGCTCAACTTCGATTATCCCGTTTCCGAAGTCGGCGAGAATCGTGTTTGCGCCGTCGCTTACGATGAGCATTTCTGTGAAGTCGAAAAATTTTTCCCGCGCGGCTTTGAAGATTTTAAGAAATTTTTCCGCCGTGCCGTCGTCGGTTCTTTTCATGAGCCCGAACAGCTCGACGCGGTTGATTTTTACGAGGTCTATTTCCTCCCGCCGCGCAAAGTTGGAGAGCGGAAGCCCGTAGGTGTCTATGCAAAGCGGCATTTTTTTTACAAAACGTGGATAATTGATAAGTTGCGTGTAGCCTATTTTCCACGCTGGGAAGCTGCCGCAGAACGCCAGAACGTCGCCTTTTCTTGCCTTGCGTATGATTTTGTTAGCGGCTTTTATTAAGGCTTTCTCCGGAACGGGAACGTCGGCTCCGAGGTATGTGGTGTTCGAGCCGTCGGCGGAATCGGTGCAGACAAGCCCTTCGCGCGTTTCGCCTTCGAGCCAAGCCGAGATTGTTGCTATCCCCTCGTTTTCGAGCGTTTCCATGCACCTTTTGCCCGTGAAGCCCGCGGGGAATACAACCGCCGTCGCGTCCATGCCGAGCGACTTCGCCGCCCTTGCGACGTTCACGCCCTTGCCGCCCACGCGGAACATCGGCGAGCCTTTCGCCCGCGCCGTGCCGCCCCTTTGCGGGGTGTCGAAAACCGCGGACGTTTCGGCGAGCAGGTTGCCAGTGATTGTAAAAATTTTGCGCATTGTTTTAAGCATGGGCGTTTTTTTTCGACACGCAAGAAAAACGGTTGCAATGTACCCGCATTTTATGCGAAAGTGAAGAGTTGAATACTGAAAAACTATGAAAATGAAAATTCTTATGGTATCGCCCGAATGCGCTCCCTTTTCGAAAGTCGGGGGGCTTGCCGATATGGTTTCGTCGCTTTCGAAGGAGTTTGCGGCGGACGGGTGCGAGGTAAAAATCTTTACTCCGCTGTATTCGTCGATAAAGCGCGGCTCTTCGTTCAAAAAGGAGATGGACAACCTCTCGGTCCACATGGGCTTGGGGATTGAGGAGTTCGCGTCGGTCTGGCGCGCGCCGCTCGGAAAGGCGGGCGTCCATTTTCTCGAATTCAACAGGTACTACGACCGCCCCGGAATCTACAACTACGGCGCGGTTTCGTACGACGACAACGGCGGACGCTTTGCATTCCTCTCCCGCGCGGCTATCGACTACTGCCTTTCCACGGGCTGGATTCCCGACGTCATCCACTGCCACGACTGGACGACGGGGCTTATCCCAGTATATTTAAACACGACCCTCCGCGCCTCCGCGCTCGGACGCACCGCGACGGTCTTCACAATCCACAACCTGCAACATCAGGGCGTTTTCGACAGGGGCGTTCTCGAATACGCGGGCATTCCGATGTCGGAGTTCCGCGCCGATTCGTGCGAGTCTTACGGAAGCCTGAACATGATGAAGGCTGGCCTCTACAACTGCTCGAAAATCACGACGGTAAGCCCCACTTACGCCTCGGAAATCCGCACCCCCGAATACGGCTGCGGCCTCGACGGGCTTCTGCGCTTCCGCGCGGGCGACCTTATCGGAATAGTAAACGGCGTGGACACCTCCGAATGGAATCCGAAGACCGACAAGTACATCGCCGCAAACTACACCGCGGACGACATGTCGGGCAAGGCGGCGTGCAAGGCTGCATTGCAAAAGCGCATGGGCTTGGCGGTGTCGGAAAAGACGCCCGTCTTCGGCGTGGTTTCGCGGCTCTTCGACCAGAAGGGGCTTGACTTGCTTGCCCGCATTGCGCACCCGCTTGTGAACAACATGGACGTCCAGATTGCGCTCTTGGGAAGCGGCGAGGGCTGGCTCGAAAACGCGTTCAATTCGCTTGCGGCGTCGAACGCGGGGAAAATCGGCGTGTACATCGGCTACGACAACGCGCTTTCTCACATGATAGAGGCGGGCTCCGACTTCTTCCTCATGCCCAGCCGCTTCGAGCCGTGCGGTCTCAACCAGCTTTACTCCATGATTTACGGAACTCTCCCGATTGTCCGCGCAACGGGCGGGCTTTTCGACACCGTCGAACAGTACCGCGAGGGCGAGGGCAGGGGCAGCGGCTTCGTGTTCTCAGACGCTACCGCCGACGCGCTCTACAACACAATCGGCTGGGCGTGCTCCACTTGGTTCGACCGTCCCGAAGACATCGCCGCAATGCGCCGCAACGCAATGGGCAGGGATTTCTCGTGGTCGAAATCCGCCGATAAATACGCGCAGGTCTACAAATGGGCGGTCGGCTCGCGTTCCGCCGCGTTCTAAGGCAATGTTCGAAAGACCCGCAAACAGAATCTACCGCAATAGCGAGTTGGGGCAGTGGCTTCGACGCGTCGATTGCGACTGGGAAAAGTTCTTTCGGGTCGAAGAGCTTGCCTACGGGCGCGAGCTGTACAAGTCGGGCGCGGTTCGCACGCTCGAACTGAACGCCAACGAGGCCATTGTCTGCGCGAAGCTTTCCGACGGCAGCGAGCCGTACTGCGTGCTCGATTTCGACGGCGTCGGATACGTGAGGCGCGGATTTTCGGGCAACCTGCAAAACGCCGCGCTCACCGTGGCGGGCTTCTACGAAATAGAGGAGCTTGTCGGCGACGTGTTTTCGAGCGACGAATTTTTGGACTACGACGAATCAGCCGCAAAGGCCCTCGCCGCGGAGTCCGCCGAAAACGCCGACTCCGCCGAACCCGAAGCCGACGCAAAGCCCGAAGCTTCCGAAAGCGCGGGCGAAGAGTTCCCCAAGCTTGCGCTTACGTTTTCGTCGCGCCGCAAGGGGCTTGCGTTTTCCGTCGCGTGGGAGTTCTCCGACGGCAAGACCCGCAGGGCTTTCGGCGAAAAATGCCTGCCCGTGGCGGAGCTTGGCGACCCGCAGAAGGAAAACTTGGTGCGGCTTGCCACAATGTCGCGCAAGTGCGGTTTCAAGTATTCGTCGGAAACGTACCTGCTTGCGGAAATCTCGAAAATTCCGTCGTTCTTGCAAGCCGCGCTTCCGACATGGGAGAGGTATTTTATAATACACAAAGACGCGAACGTCGATTTGCTGTCGCTGGGCGAGCGCAGTGTGGAGCTGAAACCTACGGCAAAAAGCGTCGGCGGAAACTCGCTCGACTTCGACATCGAGTGGTCGTCCACGGTAGGCGACGACATTATAGGCACTGACGAAATCGCGAAAATCGTCGGCGGCGGAACGTCGAGCCTGCGAATCGTGCCCGAATACGGCATTTTACGCATTTCGAACGACGACACCGCGTTTGTCCGCATTGTGGAGCGCGCAAGGGAATTCGGCTTTGAGGCGGGGAAAATCCCGCGCTACATGCTGCTTTCAATCGCGGAATTCGGCGGCGGAATTTCGCTTTCGCCCGAACTCAAAAAGTGGCTCGACTCGCTCTCGGCGCGGACTTCCGCCGACTCCAAACAGCTGCCCGACTTCCTCCGCAACTATCAGAGACGCGGCGTGCTCTGGGCAAAACGCCTCTTCGACCACGACTGCAACGCGCTTATCGCCGACGAGATGGGCTTGGGCAAAACCCTCCAAACCCTGACCCTTATAAACATGGCGGCTTGCGGCGACGCGTCGAAAAAGTTTTTCGTAGTGTGCCCTGCAAGCGTAATTCCCGTCTGGATTTCGGAGGCGGGCAAGTTCTTCCCGAACCTCAAATGCGGTGTTCTTTCGGCGTCGTCCGACTTCGCCGACGCCCAGCTGTGGATTTCGAGCTACACGCAACTTCGCCGCAACAGGGCGGCGGTTGAAAAAATCGACTTCGAAATCGGCGTGCTCGACGAAGCCCAGTTTATCAAAAACCCCGACGCAAAGACGACAGCCGCGTGCATGGCTCTCAAAGCAAAACGGAAAATAGCCCTCACGGGCACGCCCGTCGAAAACAGGCTGCTCGACATGTGGACGACGTTCCGCTGGCTCATGCCCGGCCTTATGGGGCAGCGGGCGGTTTTCGAAAACGCGGTGCAGTCGGACGAGGCTTTCGTGCGCCAGATGCGCAGGCAGATTGCGCCGTTTGTTTTGCGCAGGTTGAAGTCGGAAGTGGCGACGGAGCTTCCCGAAAAAATCTACGTCGATTTGGTCTGCCCGATGTCGGAACAGCAGAAATCGGAATACCATAAACTGCTCGGCGAGGCGCGTTCGACGCTCGGCGGGGCTGTCGCGGAAGACGCAAAGGCGCGTTTTACGGTGCTCTCGCTCCTCACCCGCCTGCGTCAGGCGGCGTGCGACGCCGCGCTTCTGCCGTGGGTTGGCAAAGACGGCGCGGCGGAGGCGGGCGGCAAAATCTCGGTGCTTTCAGACAAGGTGGAGGAGCTGTTTATGGGCGGCAAAAAGATTCTGATTTTCAGCCAGTTCACGCGCTTTCTCGACCTCATCGCGGAAAACATTTCCTCGCGCCTTCCCGACGCTCCCGTCTACACCCTCACAGGCGCGACGCGCGACCGCTCCAAACCCGTCGAAGCCTTCCAAAACGGAAGCGGCGGCGCGATAATGCTTGTGAGCCTCCGCGCGGGCGGCACGGGCATAACGCTCACTTCCGCCGACTACGTTTTCCTCGCCGACCCGTGGTGGAATCCCGCAGTCGAAGAGCAGGCGGTTGACCGCGTGCACAGAATAGGGCGCAAGGGCGACGTTTTCGTCTACCGCATGATTGCGCAGAACACCGTGGAGGACAGGGTGCGCAAGCTCCAACTCCAAAAGAAAAAACTTTTCAACGACCTCCTCGGCGGCTTGAAGGACGTCTCGACCCACGTCAGGTTTGTGGAGACTGTCGCGGATATTTTGTCGTAGCAAAAATTATTGAATATGAAAATAATATCGTGGAATGTCAACGGGATAAGAAGCGCGCTTTCGAAAAATTTTCGCGAATTTGCCGCCGCCGAAAACCCCGACATCGTGTGCGTGCAGGAGACGAAAATCGACCCCGCCGCCGCCGAAAAGCTCGATTTGCCCTTTAAGTACCGCTACTTCCACTGCGCCGAACGCGCGGGCTATTCGGGCGTTGCGATTTTCTCGAACGTGGAGCCGCTGTCCGTCTCGCGCGAGGCTCTGTGCGGCAGCCCCGACGAGGGCAGATTTCTTTCCGCCGACTTCGGCAAATTCGTCCTAACCTCAATCTACGCGCCGAACTCGCAGGACGCCCTCAAACGCATAGACTACAAGCACGCGTGGAACACGGCGTTTGCCGCAAAAATGGCGGAGTCGCGGCGGAACATTGTCTGCGGCGACTTCAACGTGGCGCATTGCGAAATCGACATCGCCCGCCCCAGGGAAAACGAGGGCAACGCGGGCTTTTCGCAAACCGAGCGCGACGACTTCGGCATGATTTTGAAAACCGCAGACCTCCGCGACGTCTGGCGCGAGCGCAATCCCGAAAAAGTCCAGTACTCTTGGTGGAGCTACCGCGGCGGGGCGAGGCGCAGAAACGTGGGGTGGCGGCTCGACTATTTTCTCGTTTCGACGCCGCTTTTGCCCGAAGTCGAAGACGCCGAAATTCTCTCCGACGTTTTGGGCTCGGATCACGCCCCGATTTCGATAGTCATCAAATAGCCGCGCCGCAAGATGGCATAAACGCGCATGTTTTGATTGCGTATTGAGGGCGCGCCGCGCCTTTTTTTGTTGACTAATTTAAAGAAAATTCAATACAAATCAATATCTATGATGGTTATGTTAAGTTT
>JAJXPD010000193.1 GCA_021641325.1 Opitutales bacterium | reverse complement strand
GTCGAGCACGCTCCAAATGCGGGCGAGCCTGATTTTCCCGCAATCGACGGTCTTCTTGAACTCCTCGATTTCGTCGGCGGGGTTTTTCGACGAGTCCGCGACGTAGAAAACGTGCGTGAAGCGCGATTCGTCGAGCGCGTCGATTTTCGCGCGGGCGTCGGCGGCGTCGGAATAGCGAACAAAGCCCGCGTTCGGAGCGGAGGCTATTTTTTTGTCGAAGTCCGTGCGGGCTTCGTTTTCGGAAATGAAAACGCCGCAAAAATCGTCGTCGCCCAATGCCTTGTAGATTACGTCGGCGCAGATTCCGCAACGCCCCGATGTCGGCGTGCCCAAAATCAAATATGCGGGAATGCTCATAAAATTCGGCTCCTTACTGTTCGTTGTATCAATATTGCATCGGCACAAACCAGAGCCGCCATAGCCTCGACAATCGGCACTGCCCGCGGAAGCACGCACGGGTCGTGCCGCCCCCTGCCGACGACGGCGGTTTTTTCAAGCCCGCGCGTAAGGGTGGGCTGCTCCTTTGCGATTGTTGCGGTGGGCTTGAACGCCACGCGGAAATCGACGGGGCGCGATGTCGTTATTCCGCCGAGCACGCCGCCCGCGTTGTTCGTGCGCGTGGTGATGCCGCCGTCTTCCGACAGTTCGAAAATGTCGTTGTTCTGCGAGCCGAACATGCGCGCCGACGCAAAGCCGCCGCCGATTTCAAAGCCCTTTGTCGCGGGAATCGAAAGCATCGCCTTTGCAAGCTCCGCCTCGAAGCGGTCGAAGACGGGGTCGCCAAGCCCCGCGGGAAGCCCCTCTATTCGGCAGCGGATAACCCCGCCCACGCTGTCGCCCTCGGCGCGGGCCTTTTTGATGAACTCTTCCATTCGCGCCGAAACCTGCGGATTCGGGCAGCGCACGGGGCTTTTTTCGACGTCCTCGAAACTCGGCGTCTCGCGCTGCAAGGGCATTGCTATTGAATGCACGCTCTCAACCCACGCGGTGATTTTCACGCCGACGCCCAAAAATTTCCGCGCAACAGCCCCCGCCGCCACGCGCCCGATTGTCTCGCGGGCGGAGCTTCTGCCGCCGCCGCGCGGGTCGCGCAAGCCGTACTTGGCGTCGTATGTGAAGTCGGCATGCGACGGACGCCAGAGCTTTGCGATTTCGGAGTAGTCTTGCGAGTGCTGGTTTTTGTTGCGCACAACAACGCAAATGGGCGTCCCCAGCGTCTTGCCCTCGTAGACGCCCGAAAGGATTTCGCAGGCGTCGGCTTCGTCGCGCGGCGTCGTGAGCGAATTCTGACCGGGTCTGCGCCTGTCGAGCTGGAATTGAATGTCGTCGGACGAAAGCTCCAACATCGACGGACAGCCGTCGATAATGCAGCCGACCGCCGCACCGTGGCTCTCGCCGAAAGTTGATACCCTGAAAACTCTGCCGAAAATGCTTCCCATTTGTTTTATATAACACACGAAAGCCGCCCGCGTTTCAAGCCAATTCGCGCCTCCGCCCCGCCGTTTGAACAAAAAAAAGAACGTCCTCTTACGAGGACGCCTTTTAACCTACTCTACTACTCTAATTCCGAAACCGCCTTGCGGCATTCCGAAATCGCAGACGATAATAGCATATTCCGCCGGCACCTCCAAACCATTAAAACGGGTATCTTTTCAAAAATGGGTATGCTTTACCGCAACGGACACACGAAACAGGTTGCACACAGATAACATTGCATTAAAACGACATACAAATAAAAACCGACAACGCAACAAAACGGCAAGAACTGGCAAAAGACAAATTTTTTGCAAATAGGTCGGATTTTTTCGAAAGAAAAATTCAAAACGCGGAATGGCGAAAATGCAAATACGGAAAAAACGCCGCATACAAGCCGCGCCGCGTAAGAATCCCATTACCATGAAAAATGTGAAAAATTTGCTTGCGCCAAACGCGCCCTTGGTGTTTCATGCAAACTTTTTCCGAAAATCGCACGGTGCGGCTTTCGATAAAAACAACCTCAAAACAATAGAAATATCCCAGGTTTGCCGAAAGGCAAATACGGAGCATAACATCATGAATATCACAGTAAAAGACCTCCTCGACGCAGGCGTGCATTTTGGTCACCAGACACGCCGCTGGAACCCGAAATCGAAGCCCTATGTCTACGACCACCGCTCTGGCGTTTCGATTATCGACCTCGAAAAAACCTACGCGCAGCTCGAAAAAGCCGCCGCGTTCCTCGAAGAAATCGTTGCGTCGAACAAGGACGTCATGTTCATCGGCACAAAGCGTCAGGCTCAGGAAATCCTCCGCGAAGCCGCCACAATGTGCAACATGCCCTTCTGCGTAAACCGCTGGCTCGGCGGCACGCTCACAAACTTCGAAACAATCCAGTCGAGCCTCAAAAAATACAAGAAGTTCCTCGACATGGAAGCTTCGGGCGCGCTCGACAAGCTCTATGCAAAGGAAGCGGCAGCTATCCGTCGCGAGATGGACAGAATGAACCGCAACTTCGAAGGCATCAAGGAAATCAAGAAGCTCCCCGGCGCGGCGTTCATCGTAGACATCAAGAACGAGGAAATCGCCGTTGCGGAATGCCGCAAGCTCGGAATTCCGGTCGTTGCGGTCGTCGATACAAACTCCGACCCGACGCTCGTTGACTACCCGATTCCCGCCAACGACGACGCAGTAAAGAGCATTCGCCTCATCACCGAAATCGTAGTGGAAGCTATCCAGAACGGACTCAGCCGCCGCACGGTTCAGGTAAAAAATCCGCAGATCGTAGCCCAGAAGGACGAAGCGAAAGCGGAAGAACCCAAAGCTTAACAACTAATTTATTACCGACATGGAAATCACCGCAAAGATGGTAAGCGACTTGCGCGCGACGACGGGCGCAGGTCTGATGGACTGCAAAAAAGCCCTCGCCGAAGCCGAAGGCAACGAAGAAAAAGCTATCGAAATCCTCCGCAAGAAGGGCGTTGCGACGGCGGCAAAGAAAGCCGGCAGAAACGCCTCGCAGGGCTTGGTAGCAGCTTATATCCACTCGAACAACAAGGTGGGCGTGCTCATCGAAGTTGCGTGCGAGTCGGACTTCGTGGCAAAGAACGAAGACTTCAAGTCTTTTGTGCGCGACCTCTGCATGCACATCGCGGCGGCCGCTCCCATCTGCATTAAGCGCGAGGAAGTTCCCGCCGACCTCGTCGAAAAGGAACGCGAAATCGCCCTTGCGCAGCTGGCGGAAGACAAGAAGCCCGAAGCAATCAAGCAGAAGATTGTCGACGGTAAAATCGACAAGTTCGTCGCGGGCATTTGCCTGCTCGAACAGCCCTTTGTCAAGGACGACAAGTTCACGGTCGGCGACATGCTTACGCAGAAAATCGCGACAATCGGCGAAAAAATCGAAGTCAAACGCTTCACGCGCTACCAAATCGGCTAATCGAGTTTTTCATATCAACAAAGAACGGTTTCGGGTTTCCGAAACCGTTTTTTTGCGAACGCACAAACAAAAAATACTTGCAAAATACGCGGGACAACATGTATGATATTTTAACATAAACAAACATATTATGAAAAAATACATACTTATTATC